>NZ_DKSP01000093.1:0-3848 GCF_002472745.1 Sphingobacterium sp. UBA7253
CGTCGATGAACCACCTTGGGTGAAAAGCCCGTCAGCCAATTTAACCGAAGCCGTTCCATAATTAGGGGAGATTGTACTACTAGTCATGGCGGTGATATTGCCAACTACATTGGCGGAAGTACTTTCTAGCGTAGCCTGTACCTGTGTAAATAGGTGACTTAAGATAAGATCTACGGCCAGTGTTTGGTTAGCGATTACAGTAACCGGTAACTTTTTCCATAAGATGTCGGTATCTGCGCCAGTTACGTTAAATGTAATGTTCGCCAACGCTTGATTAAAATTGATCGAAGGAAA
Source organism: Sphingobacterium sp. UBA7253 (assembly GCF_002472745.1). Lineage (NCBI taxonomy): Bacteria > Pseudomonadati > Bacteroidota > Sphingobacteriia > Sphingobacteriales > Sphingobacteriaceae > Sphingobacterium > Sphingobacterium sp. UBA7253. The sequence continues at coordinate 295 of NZ_DKSP01000093.1, forward strand.
AGTTTGACCATTTGCAACGGCGATAGCAACGAACGTGTAAGACCCTGCAGGAAGCGATAGATTCCAATTTGTACCGCTAGTCGAATAAGTTAATACCCCTGTATCTTTAACATAATTTCCCGTTGCATTGTAAACTGCAATAGCATATTTTGCTCCGCTACCTAGTGAGACGGGGGCTGTTGCCATTTTAAGCCCTGTTGATGCACGCAATACGTTGGATGAAGTAGCGGGCTCCGGTGTCAAAGTGGCCAGTACCGAAAGTTCACTATTAAGTGGAACAATGACCTCCTGGGTGTTCGAGAGTGTGTTATTTAAACTTTTGTTGTTCGATAATTTTAATTGGGGCTCCGTATCTTCATCAGCAAAGGAGGTTCCACTCATTTTTACGCTCACATTCCCTTCTGTCTCGACAGCCGTGTTGCTTTCATTTTTGCTACATGACGTGGAAAATATAATGAGGAGGATGAGCAATTGAATAAATTGATTTTTCATTTTTCTTTTTTTTGGTTAATTGATCGTCAATGGGGAGACTACCACCATCCGTCACTTTTGCTTTGAGTCTGTGATTCCTCGTTGTCCCAGGTCTGCTTTACATCTCCGGAAGTGTGCGCATTTGAACCTGCCGCAATACCATTTTCTAATAAAACGACAGTCATTTGAATCTGAGGTACCTGGTAGGGCAGTTTGCCAGTTGCAGATTTAAAAAGTTTCTTGTTCATAACAATGTATTTTATAAGTTGAAATATTTTATAGTTCTTTCGCTAGCCTAATGGCTTATTTCGTGGGCTAGTGAATTAGTCTAAGATGATATGGCATGCTTAAATTCTGTTGTAAAAGACGCGCTTTATTGCCTTACTTGGTAACTTCTAAGCGGTATATAGCATGTTTATGCTATATTTCAAGTTGGATATAACAGGAATATGCGAGGTTTGTAGCTGAATACCTACACACTTGTAAAACAGATTATTATGATTGTTTTAAATAATTATATTTGTCTTACTAGGTTAATTAAACCAGCCATATTTATGAAGACCACTAGCCATGCTGTTATCTTAGATGACCAGAAAATAGTTGCTTTTTCCTTCGCACTCTTGTTGAAGCGTGAATGTGGAATTGAATTGGTCCAATCTTTTAGCCAAGGATCTGAATTCCTTCAGTTTTTACGTGCTTTTGGAAAGCAGGAACTGTTTATTTTTTTGGATTACTATCTTCCAAATGAAAATGGACTTTCGTTGTTGACCGAGATCAGGCGTATAAATGGAGACGCAAAGGTTATTTTTTTGACGGGAGCAACAGCTCCTGCCGTGATATCGAGTATTCTTCAATACCGTCCAGAAGCTGTGTTAAGTAAATCTTGTGAATTAAGTGAAGTATTTGCCTGCTTTGAGGCCATAAAGAAAAAAGAACTATATATATGTAGTGAATTTGAGCGTATTTTATCTACATATGATAAAAAAATTAAAACATTTACACCGAGAGAGATCGAAGTATTACAATACTTTTCGGAGGGCTATAGCGTCGCTGAAACCGCTTCAAGAACCTTTTTGAGTCCACATACAGTTGTTACACATCGTAGGAAAATGATGGCAAAAGCTGAGTGTCAAACCATAGGACAAATGCTTAAATATGCCCGTGAGCATAATCTAATTTAAAACTATAGTGATGGGGAAACAGCATAATGCATCCTTAGCGATTGCTATTGATAAAAGCGCACTAATATCGTGCGCTTGTTGGAATGGATGATACGAAGAGGGGAGGATTTTGCAATTAAAACCGGTAACCTATGGATAATGCGGTGCGGATACCGGCAAATGGTCTGCTAGTGCTGAGTGTTACACCATCAGCATTTAATTCTTTTTTGATCTTCATGAGATTACTGTCAAATTCCTCTAGTTGTCTCTTTACTTCGCGTTGCTCGTCCGTATTTAATGGGTTTTCCCCTCGAACGTACCATTGTTGAAGCCATAACTGGGACCGACAATGCGCCAGTCTAAATAGATATTTTGTCCAAGCTTCCATTGGTTAGCAACAGCCACACCTCCGTTAAAAGCATTTAAGACGCCCGATATGGGTACTTCGCTGTGATAATTTGATTCGTCGACGGTAATCTTTGTGGGTACACTGTAATTGACGTATTTGAAAAAGGGTGTGACATAGAGACCAAAGATTTAATTCGATAAGATTTGATTTTTCTTGCGCTTTTAATCCAGCGATCGTACATATCCCAAGTTTAAGCACCGCAAGGTAGCGCAATTTCATTGCAGTTTTTCCAAAATTCAGGTAGCAAAGACATTGGATTATATGATTTAAGAGAAATCTAAGACATCGATATTTTGACCTAAATCCGTAAAACTGGTAGATATTTCAGTAATATATATATTGGTGTTATCATCCCGTATAACGAAATTTGTGAAGGGCTTTGATTGGAAAAAATGATCAGGCCCAAAACTTTTAAACTTAATCACATGAAATCATTATTGTCTTTGCCCTTAACGCTAATCATACTTTTCTTATGCGGGGATATTGTTCGTGGACAAGATAAGGAGTCTATGGTACGTATTGCTGAAATTGAGGTTTATGTTGAATACCTCGAAGAATACAAGACCATTTTAAAAGAAGAGGCTGCTGCATCTGTCGCGCTCGAAGAAGGTGTTGTTGCGATTTTTCCAATGTTCAAAAAAGATAATCCGACACAGATACGTATCTTGGAAATCTATCGGGACAAGCAAGCTTACCTTGCCCATTTGAAAACAGCACACTTTTTAAAGTATAAGTCTACTACGCTCCATATGGTGAAATTATTGAAGCTCATTGATATGGACGTATTAGATCCAAATACAGCAAAACTTATGTTTACAAAAATGAAAGAATAGGTGCGGAGCTAAATGGGGATTTGACGATCAGTAACATGTAGGATTTAGCGCATATCGGGTTTTAAATTATGTACTGAGGGAGCGCACTCCCTCAGTACAATTAATAAATTAAAGTTTGTTGCCTTCTAAAGTGCTTATACTTTTAGCAGGTATTGTTAAAGAATAGACCCCTGAGCTATTCGGATTTACGGTGCCAACGTTCTCCCAATGGCCCGAACTGCTTGCGGTTGTTTGGTAATTATTCAATGCGCCGCTTGCAAAACCTGTAAGGTTGATATCCAATGGAACTGCTGCGGTTCCCGTGTTGGTGACAACTAAGACAAACTTACCTGTTTGTGGATCTTTGTAAGCCGAAATCAATAAGCCATTTCCATTTTGAACCCCTACATTGATTCGCATATAACCTGCTTTGATGAATCTGGAATAATGTCCCATCACATCGTACGTTTTTGGAAATTCCAATGAACCATCACTCTTTGTACAAATAAGCGCCTCATTATTTTGAAATGCCAGCATACCTAGCCAAAACACATAAGCATTGGCGTTACAATCCGCAAGAAGCTTGTGCATATTAACCGCCAGTTTCAAGCCTCCTTCAATACCATTGTCATAATTGCCGCCATCATCGGAAGCTTCTGTCACCCACATTGGTTTACCTCCAATCACTTGTGTCCTAAATAA
>NZ_DKSP01000092.1:0-3924 GCF_002472745.1 Sphingobacterium sp. UBA7253
CGCCTAGAAAAGGAAAAAAGTGACAGCTAAAGATCTTCCCAGATTGAAAAATAGGGGTCAATATCGAAATGATGAAAAAAGCTATGCGTGTACCACAGAAATCCAATCCTAAAATTTATTTAGGACACAAGTGACCAAACATCAAGCATTATTGAACCAGATGAAAACTTCATATATTCATACTTTAAATTATTCTTTTTCAAGAACTCAATCGTATTGTTGAACATCATTAAGTAATTCTCCATTTCTATTTCCTTGTTAAAAAAGTTCCCCTGAATTTCGAAGAAAAATACTGAACCCACCAGCTGATTTGATTTCAATCCTGTGTCCTATTGTCAATGCTGTAACGGAACCATTGGCATGATAAGTTACTAACTTATCATCTAAAATACCATACATTCTAACATTAGACCCCGATTCATAGTCCCATGCTGATCTCTAATCCGGTTTGGGGCACAAAGTGGGATGCTTATTTTTCTTTTATGCTGGATGTCCAGTTCAGTCATATGTAAAATCCGAAAATTTCAAAACTTCAATTTTTGCACAAGCAAAGGAAATAGCAGTGGGATTTGATGATGGCGAGTTAACGATAATAAAATCTCAATAACTATGGATCTTATCACAGTTGTTTATCGCGAAAGAGTTGATTGAAAAAAGAAGGAAAAAATACCAGATAAAGAAGGGCAGATAAAACTCATGATCTATTAATAAAAACATCAAAAAGAACAAGAATGATAACGAATATTCCTAGAGCAATTGGTCGGGTATACCAATATGAAGGTTGTCCGAACCTTTTCATAATAAGTCCAACAATAATGCTAAAAATGGCTAGAAACAAGCCCGATGCTTGATTATCATTCATACGCTAAAAATAAGTAAAAGAATTGACACGCTAGGTCCTAAATCAATTCCTAACTTTACTTGAAAAAAGAGCCCCGTTATAAGGAACATAACTGGAATCCCTAGTTTTTATTTACACATTTCGCGGGACAGTCCCGAAAAAAATGAAAAAGTTTTTTACTTGGTTAATGTATGTCGCTGCTTTTTTTTCTGGAATTATTATATTGTTGTTTATTTATTTGTCTGTTGACCCATTTCGTAAACAAAAACAAAGAAAACTTTATTATAAAAGGATCGAAGAAATAAAAAAACGTAGGAATCTTTACTGACAATCATAGTTTAAAAGCTCTACATCTTCTGCGCCAAAGGCCCATCTTTAGTGACCAGACTAGACCAACCGGGAAAAGACCCTACGGTTAGCTTTGCGATCAATCTGGACGCTAGAAATATATTGGCCACCGTTTCTTCCCCCAAATCCCAGGTTACCTCGACAGGTGAAATCGCATCAAATGCTTCAAGGTTTTCTTTGACAAACTCCGCAGGATTTAAAAACGGTAGATTCTCCCTTTTATGCCATTCAGATTCTCTGGGAGTAGGAACGCTATTGTATAACCAAATATCTCCAACTATTCTTTCCTCATTCAATAAGTATGCATAACAAACCTTATCGTCATCTTCGATAAGTACGGCGAATTCTGGATGATCGTTTGATACATATTTTGTTAAACTTCCCATAAAATAGCTAATTTAAAACAACGAAGTCTGTGCCGTATCACTCCGCAATGGCGGCAATCCCTCCCATATCGAAAGCTTCATAACCTTGACTTGTTCAAAGAGATTGTTCAGCATAGCGCTAAGATAACATTTATATCAGAAAAAAGGCTGGATGGAGCCAGCCCTGATAAAGATCTTATCCTATTTTAAACACTAAACCAGGCAATTGTGTTCCATGGAAAAACTATGCTTAAAATTATATCTTGGATTCATGCAATGGTTTTACAACTTCAATACGCTCTCCATCGGCCGGAATAAATGTCTTGTGCAGCAATCCCTCTTTCTCCAATCTTTGCTTTAACTCAAGGCGTGTGGTAGGACAATGGTTGATGGCTTCCATGTGATTTGCCAATACTTTTCCTGGCGCATCACGGATAAACTTTACAATATCGTCCATTGTCATCAATAGTGGTCTGCCGAAATCGAATTGTGCCGAACCGCAAGCTAGCACAGATACGTCGGGCTTGTAGGTAGCCAACACCTTTTTTACGTCATCGGTATAAATGGTATCTGCACTTATATATACCGATTCATCATCGGATGACTGCCATACGAATCCATACACATGCCCCATTGGTTTTCTTACCCAGCCATAGCCATGAACTGCAGGTGTCGCAGTAAGTTTGCCTTTCAGAAACGAGATTGTCTCCCAATAATCAATCGCTTGCAGGACATTTAATCCCCATTTTTTTAATTGGCGGGCGTGGTTTTCACCGCACAGGACGGGAATTTTACGGCTACGCAAAAACTCGATTCCTACCGCATCGATATGGTCGGGATGCAGGTGTGTAATCAGGCAATAATCGATTTTCTGCAACAGTTTTTCGCTTTCAATGGGTAAATCAACCAAAGGGTTGCGACGGGGTTTGAAACGGAAAAGGGTTAGCGGAACAAATGTCTTTGACTTTCCCAATAAAGGATCAACCAATATAAAGTTGTCGTCCGATTCGATAATAATAGTGGCATTACGTATTTGATGTATTGTCATAGTGATAACGTATTTAAATTCCTAAATTAGCTGGTAAATTTCGGTACAACCTTCGGCTAACGAAAGATATTTACCCAGAGGTTTCCCGGTTACAAAATTGTTACCTAATGAATTATAAGGAATTTGAAAACTGTTCCGTAAATCTTTTTTTCAGAATATTTTCCGGGAAATGGAAACCCCTGATCCTCCATCATTTTTTTTATACGGGTGATGAACGCTTCATTGAATTGTGGCGTAAAATGCCCAAGGTTTCCAAAAAAGTATTATTAGAACAACTAAAAGAAATGGAAAACGATGGAATTGTGGTTCGAAAACAAGTGAACACCTTTCCTCCGGAAGTATATTATGGCTTATCTGAAACGGGTAAAAGCCTAGAGCAATTGCTGCTTCATATTGAATCGTAGATGGAAAATTACCAGTTTCAGCATACTACCGAGTTAGACCCTATGAAAGAAAAGCAAAAATAGGAAATGGTTTAATACATGGGGGCTGTGATACTGTCCCCTGATAAAAAGATGTATCTTAACCTATTAAAATTTATTATCCGATTATGAAGCAGAACAAATATGACGAGCAAACATTCTTCGATCAATATAAAAATATGGACAGATCTATTAAAGGTCTTGAAGGTGCCGGAGAATGGCATGCGTTAAAAAATATCCTTCCGAGCTTTGATGGCAAAAATGTACTGGACCTGGGCTGCGGCTTTGGCTGGCATTGTCGCTATGCTATTGAAAACGGAGCTAAAACGGTAACAGGTGTCGACCTTTCCGAAAGGATGCTCAATAAGGCGAAAGAAATCAATGACCTCCCTGGCATCACTTATATCAGAAGCGCATTGGAGGATATCAGGTTTGATGAGCAGGAGTTCGACTGCGTCATCAGTTCCCTTACATTCCATTACATCAAAGACTTTGATCCGCTTTGCATGCATATAAACCGTTGGCTAAAACCGGGCGGCAGTTTTGTGTTTTCTGTTGAGCATCCGATATTTACTGCAAGACCCGACCAAGACTGGATTTACGATGCAGCCGGAAACAAGTTATACTGGCCCGTGGACCATTACTTTGAAGAAGGAAAGCGGGAAACACATTTCTTACAAAACAATGTAATAAAATACCATAGGACACTTACCACTTATCTTACAATCCTGCTTGCCAATAACTTTGCGATCGATTTAGTTACTGAACCACAGCCAAACATGGAAATGATTAACAGTGTCGCCGGAATGGCAGACGAACTCAGAAGGCCTATGATGCTGATCGTGTCGGCACAAAAAAGGCCGAAATAATCCAGCCCTGATATATAGTTATGATCCCAAT
>NZ_DKSP01000092.1:3990-8190 GCF_002472745.1 Sphingobacterium sp. UBA7253
ATATATAGTTATGATCCCAATAATGGGATAGTCGGTTTTAAAAAAATAAAAAAACCTTGAGGAGGGGGATCTCAAGGTTTTTACTACCTGTTATTAACCTAATTTATGAAAGTATTGGTATAACAATGGTTAGTTCGCTTTCGTTTGATCTTTTTATAAAAAAGTTGAGTTCGTCTGTTCGGCCTTACAATTATTTTTATTTAAAAAGTGCTTTGACCTTTCAAAGATAAATGTTGACGCATTATACAACATGGTAGCCATTTATAACGAAACGGGTCAGACCGAAAAAGCCATCGAGATCTTAAATCAATTAATTAAATTGGAGCAAGTCCGAGCACAGAAGTTCTTGAGAGAAAACATAGCTAATTCATCTTTAGAAAGTCATTCAGTCGAACAGAGGCCTATGGAATAGCTTTAACAGGATATTTAGATAATTTAGAATGAACTTTACCAGTTTTAATAACTACCACAAACTTGACGTGGTTTTTGAGTTTTCGATCTAATGACACCGATTATGTTACACAGTCTAAGATGGTCTTATATTTTTAAGCACTGGATAGGTACCTTACTATTGGGTACTACACTAGTGACTATATCCCCAGGATTTAACCCATTAAATTTTCCGGGTATTGGTCAAACGATCCTCTTTTCGCTACTTTGGCTTTGCTATAGCACAATATATTCTATTCCTACGTTGATATGTTGTACACTGGCATTCTATTGGTTCAAGAACAATACGCTCAATGTCAATTGGATCAAAATGACTTTAATACTGATTACATTGGCTGGCATTGCAATGACAATGGCACTAACAATGGGATCAATGGAGAGGGCCATATATTATTCGATCGCTGCAATAATTACTGGGATATTATTTAAGATTGAGAAGGTATGATTAATTTGCTTACTAAAATGTTAACCGGCTTTGGGCTTCGTTCTAACCCAAAAGGTCGTAAGATCAGTTGGAATAAACTAACACATATATAAGACATTTGTCATACATTTGTGCCAAATGAATAGAGAAAAGCTAATTTATAGTGCAGTAAAAGTTTTAAATGAAGACTTTCACGCTCCTTTAGAGCGAGTAGCCGAGGTTGCAAAAATCAGTAAGCGAACTTTGTATCGATATTTTAAGGATAGAGATGCACTTATAACTGCCTGCTATGTCGATATGCTTGAAACCTGGTATATCGCTATGGTTTCTGCATTTAACAGCGATACTAATCCGGTCAAACAACTGGAAGCAATGCTATACGCAGCTATCGACAGCGGTGTAAAATATATTTTCCTACACGCCCTTGAGGAGAGGCAGGTTGATGTGGCAGCGATGGACAAAGAAAAAGTTATTGCCTATCAACAAGCAAAAGAAAAGTGGTTTGCTATAGTTCCCCAGCTGCAGGCGAAACATATTATAGACAATCGCTTGTCCTCAGCCTGGATCAGACATCTCTTTGCCAGTGTGGCAAGAGCAAGTGTGAAGGCATTAAATTCTGGTGACGTCGCTCCAAATGATCTTAAAAAATTTGCCTGGCTATCATTTAGCCGTAGTATAGGAATCGTGGAGTCTTAAATATATAATAAACTATGATACAATCTTTTTTGCTAATAGGGCAATCAAATATGGCCGGCCGCGGAATTCCGGATTCAGTGCCGCCTATCATCAACGAATCAATAAAGATGCTTCGCAATGGACGCTGGCAGATAATGGCCGAACCCATACACAATGACAGGCTTATGGCTGGTGTGGGGCTCGCATCATCATTTGCTGCCTCCTGGCATGCGGATCACATTGGCGAGGAGATCGGCCTTATCCCTTGTGCTGATGGCGGTACCAGCTTAAATGACTGGCAGGTTGGTGGCGCGCTCTTTGACCACGCTATTTTTCAGGCTAAACTTGCTCAACGTAGCAGCCAGTTGACAGGAATATTGTGGCATCAGGGAGAAAATGACTCTTCCGCCGAACTGGCCGCAAAATATGGTGAAAAGTTTGATAGTATAGTCAATGAGCTACGGAAGCAATTAGGGGCTCCTGAAGTACCCCTGATTATCGGCGCGATCGGCGATTTTTTGCCTTATGGTCTATTTGGAGCGCATTTCAATGATTACCATTTGGTCAACAGCGCCTTAAAAAAATATGCAGCATCGCACAACAATTGTCACTTCGTTTCGGTAAAAGGATTAACTGCAAACGAAGACCAAATTCATTTCAACGCGTCGTCGCTTAGAAAATTCGGACTACGATACTATCAGGCATTTTTAAATGCAGCAGATGTGACCGAAGCTTTACCTGATGAAGATGAACTACTAGGGAAAATTTATGGACGTGAACTGTCCTCCAACGAAAAGAAGTTTATTTTAGATGTCAACTTTGCATCCGGGAAAATCTCGTTAAGTGAATTCCAGCATCAACTGAAATTGATCGATAAATAATTCAAGATTCATGTTATATCGGCGAGATATTAAACGATGTTATGATCTAAAGACGTTTATTCTTAAAGTATTCACAGAGTTGGATGAAAAGTTAATGAGAAGTATAGACTTGGAACAGTAAAAACAACCATGATTAATCTTATAATGATTTATTATTCGTGACTGTTCATTTATTATTCGTAGCAGATAAGCAATCCCTATTTATTAGTTTCGTGAATTATTTATTTTTAACACTATTGTATGCAAAATTCTTATTTCACTAAAATTTTCACGGTCCTTTTTCTGATACTTTTTCAATTTTCAGCGCTATCGGCTCAGGAGAAAATAAAGGTTATTTTACTCGGAACCTATCATTTCAATAATCCAGGAAACGATATGATTAAAGTACAGGATAGAAATATCCTATCCCCAGAAAATCAAAAGGACCTGGATAATGTCGTGGAAAAAATCTATTCATCTGATTATAAACCTGAACAAATATTTGTTGAAAGCAATTTTAATGAAAAGAAACAGTTAGATGCAAATTACAAGTCTTATCTAAAGAATCAATATAACGCGTTCACCGATACAATAAAAAGCGAACGGATGAGAAGATTTTTTAAGGAAGGTGAAACGGTTCAACTGGGATTTCGATTGGCAAAAAAATTGAAACATCAGGAATTGTATCCAATTGATACACTGATCGAAATGAGATTTGATATTTTGATGAAAGAGGCTAATTCCAATCCTACCTTAAAAAAAAGAACTTGAAGAAATAAAATTGTCAATGTCGGATAAGTGTCTGGAAGAAAAGAATTTGAGTCAAATCTTTTTATGCATGAATGAAAAATCGAAACTAGACAACAATATTGGCTTTTATTTTTCATTCGCAAACAAAATTATGATCGGGAAAGATTATTTTGGTGCTAGACTCGTTACTGACTGGTATAAAAGAAATTTAATTATGTATGCCAATATCCAAAATCAAATTAAGCCTGGTACAAAAACCATCTTTATTTTGGTTGGAACCGGACATGCTTCAATATTTAGAACATTTTTTGAGGTTGATAAAAAGTTTGAATTAGTGGATCTAACAAAAATCTTTAATTAATATTAGGAGATCAGAGTTTATAACTCTTACTCCTTCCATTTCCATTGATCCCCGTTAGGCATTTTCGCTAATAAAACTTTATTTTCCGCCGATTTAAAGGACATGGTTTAGGAGTGTTGAGTCTAAGCTTTCGATATATTCTTTGAATTCAATCGTACCTACACAACATCTTAGGCTACTTTTCTCAAATAAAAGGCTCCCTTCTTAACCGATAAGGGAACCTTTTTTGGCTATATGTACGCTTTAGCTAAATGTTAACCGACTTTGGGCTTTGATCTAATTTAAAATTAGGTATATTTTTGGATTTCGGCTTATTCTTTCGTTAATAAAAGGGCTATATCCTGTTTTGCAAGCACATGGCCTTTATGGACAATATTACTCTTGAGATAAAGGAAACATTGATCGATACGATCGAGTTTGCCTATTAACACTTTTATAGACTTTATATCCAGTTCTCCCATTTCCGCAGGAACGACTTTATTCGGATCTGAAATTAATTTTCCATCTTTCTTAAATTCTTCGAGTTGCCAAGAGTAACCTGTCCAAGGTCCTGCGACCAATGTTGTCTGTTTGGCATCCAAACTGATCTGTCCTTTATATTCCAAGCCCAGACTATCAACCCTGACCCGCTGGTCTTTTAAATCGATGACTAGATATTTCAAATAATCGCCGAAGTCTTT
>NZ_DKSP01000095.1:0-2765 GCF_002472745.1 Sphingobacterium sp. UBA7253
CGCCTAGAAAAGGAAAAAAGTGACAGCTAAAGATCTTCCCAGATTGAAAAATAGGGGTCAATATCGAAATGATGAAAAAAGCTATGCGTGTACCACAGAAATCCAATCCTAAAATTTATTTAGGACACAAGTGAATTTAGATTTATTGCTTAGAACCAAAGCATTTCCAAACGATATTTTATGAATTTAGATAACATTAAACTATTCAAAATAGATGATGATAAACAGGAACGACTATGGTCTAGTGCTGTTTTCGTTTTTGATACTTCTGCATTACTAGAATTCTATTATCTTCCAAAAAAGACGAGACAAAATATTTATGACCAGACGTTTGCACTTTTGAAAGAGCGGTTATGGACACCGGGCCATGTAGAGTTTGAATTTCTAAAGAATCAGGAAGAGACTATATCCAAAGCTTATAAAGATCAATATGAATCTATTGAAAAACTAATTGCAGATCTAAAACCGAATTTTGATCAGCATATCAATAAAAAAGTACACGAAATTTCGGAAAAAACTAAAAAGGATGATAAACATCCCCATTTAGATCAAGTGTATTTAAATGAAATTAAAACCAAAATTGAAAATTTTAGTAAAGACATAGAAGAGTTTAAAAATAAAATTACGCTACAAGTTAATGCTTCTCAAACGGAGATTTTAAGTACCAATACTGAAGACGATGTTCTTGAAGCCATAAATACCTATTTTTTGATTGGAAGCAACTATTCTTTTGAACAAATTATAGAGATAACTAAAGAAGGAAAACATCGGTACGAGTATAGAATTCCACCAGGATACGGAGACTTTTACAATAAGGAAAAAAAAGGAACCCAAATTTTCGGTGATTTGATCATTTGGAAGCAGATATTGGATTATGCCAAAGATAAAAGATTGCCTATTATTTTTATTACAAATGATAATACAAAGGATGAAGACTGGTGCTATTTTGAAAAAGATAAAAATGAAAATCGGATTAAAGCTCCTCGCGAAGAATTAATAAAAGAAATGTATGACCATGCCGGTACTGAATTTTGGATGTATAATTTACCTCAGTTTTTATACAATTCTAGAAAGTATCTAAAGTCAAAAATTCCGGAACAAGCTATTCAATTTATTTCCCAACGTGCTAATACAAATAGTAATAAGGGAAACTATCTAAAAATTGAATGTGAACAATGTGGTGAAATTCATAGCTTTCACAAATCTGGGTTTGATTTAGAATTCAAAGTAGGGGAAAGTTATGAAAGACAGATGGGATCTGAAATTCATTATCAGGAACTTGAGGATTTTGATTGCGAATGCGGTAATGTTATTGAAATAACTTTTAACCTTTGGGAATATCCTATTGGTTCTCATAACAGCGATGATATTGAGATTGAAGGAGGTGAACTATTGGAAAGCTTCCATTTTACTAAAGATTTTTATGAAAAAGATTATTTAAATCAATTTAAATTATGTGAAGTGTGTGATGGTAATAGGGAAAGTGTGGGAAATTATATCCATAATTGGCGTAAGCATAGATTAACGAATGAATTTCCACCTGAACATGAAAATAGTATACATAAAGGTATAATTGTGGGAACTTGTGAGTGGTGTAATACATTGCATACTTATTGTCCGCTGTGTAATGCCTTAAATTATTATTCAGATGCGGAATTGGACGAAAATAAAGAATGTGCAGGGGGATGTGGTTTAGTTTTTAAATTTGAATCAGATAATGCACATGGTGAGCTTTCATCTTATACCTTAAAATTAGTAGATACACGCCGCGCAAATTGTAGCATTTGCGATAAAGAATTTATTGATAAAAGTAACATTGAAATATGCCCAGAATGTGAGGAGGTGTAAGTGTCCCAAAAACTCCAACAGCTTAAAACTGGACATAAATGTTTAGATTTAAGTAATAAGATGAAAAAGACACGTTTTACAGAAACACAGATTGTTCGAGCACTCAAAGAGGGCGAAGAAGGCAGAAAGACCGAAGACATCTGCCGTGAGCTGGAAATTAGCAAGGCCACATTTTATAATTGGAAGAGTCGTTACGGAGGTATGGAAGCCTCAGATGTCAAACGCCTAAAGGAACTTGAAGAAGAAAATGCACGCTTGAAAAAGATGTTTGCCGAACTGAGTATGAACCATTATATCCTAAAAGAAGTCATCACAAAAAAAGGTTGGGGCTCCGGCAGCAAAAACAGTTAACTCAGGAGATTGTCCTAGATCACGGTTTGAGTGTAACCGGAGCCTGTAAATTGACAGGTATGTGCCGTTCACAATATTACTATGTTAGTAAGAAAGATGACAGCGCTGTCATCTCTGCATTAGATGAACTGTCCTCCAAACATCCTGTATATGGATTCCGAAAACTTTACGCTTATCTGCGCAGAGCGGGGAAGCCCTGGAATCATAAAAAAGTTTATCGGGTGTATAAGCTACTAAATATGAACAAGAAGAGGCGTGGCAAACGTCGTCTACCTGTTCGGGAGAAACAGCCTTTGGAACAACAGGTCAGCATTAATCAAAAATGGAGCATGGACTTTATGAGCGATAGCTTGGCCAGCGGAAACAGGTTTAGAACCTTTAATGTGATGGACGACTTTTCCCGTGAGATATTGTGTATCGAAATAGCTACTTCAATTTCTTCTTTGCGGGTAACTCGGGCACTTGAACAAATCATAGACTGGCGGGGCAAACCGCTCTGTCTACGCGTAGATAATGGTCCTGAATTCACCAGTTGCATATTCCGGTGATGTTGGTTCTTCCCCACT
>NZ_DKSP01000115.1:0-29235 GCF_002472745.1 Sphingobacterium sp. UBA7253
ACTTTGTTGCCCCCTTTAGGAAATGACATAGATCGACCAGTTTAATCTGTTCACCAAACTGTTCGCGCAATGTTTGACCCGACACCTCCTCAAAAGCCTTTTCTTCTAATTTCTTGCTCTGAAACTGCTTCACAAAAAAATCAACCGCACTGGCCGCAAACTCGTCGCCATGGTATTGAGCAACTAGATTATGTGCAATAAGTTTCTTAATTTCCATTGGATTTTCGCCCATTTCAATACGGGTCTTCATGCCAAGTTTGGTTTCCTGATTGAAATCAGTTGTCAAGTCAATATATTCTGGAATTAAATGATCAGGAATAGACATGGTTTTACCAAACATTTCATTCGGTTCATCCAAAAGACCGATCGTATTGTTTAATGATTTGCTCATTTTTTCTTTTCCGTCCAGCCCGCGCAACAAGGGCATACACAGTACTATTTGTGGATCCTGTCCAAAAGATTCCTGTAGCTGCCGGCCCATCGCGCAATTAAACAGTTGGTCCGTTCCCCCCATTTCAATATCACTATTGACATGTACAGAGTCAAAGCCCTGCAATATCGGGTAAAGCAATTCATGCATGGCTATTGATTGGTTTTCGTTAAAACGTTTATTAAAATCATGCCGCTGCATCAATTGAGCGACGGTTACTTTCGATACCAGCTGGATAACTTCTGTAAAATTTAGTTGATCCAACCAGTCTCCATTAAAAACAACTTTCGCTTTTGAAACATCAATAATTTTAGACAGTTGCGCAATGTAAGTTGCCGCATTGTGCGCTATCGCATCCTGACATAAAGGTTTACGGGCTTTATTTTTTCCTGTAGGATCACCGATCCGAGCTGTAAAACTACCAACGAGAATCACGACTTCGTGCCCCAGCTGCTGAAACTGGCGTAGTTTCTTTAACACTACAGCGTGCCCTAAATGAAGATCCGGTGCTGTTGGATCAAAACCAAGTTTTATAATCAATGGTCGTTCTTTTCTTCAGACTCCTTCAACTTCGATGCAAGCCCCTCCTTCGGTAAAATAATTTCGATATTTTCTTCTAACTCTTTTAACATGATGTTATATAAAATAAAAAAAGCCCGAACGTTATGTTCGGGCTTAGCTATAAATAATAATTTGAATTTCTTAATTTAATAGGCATAGGGGTCCCGAACGATTATCGGGCGATAATAATTAAAGAAAAATGGAAGACGTAATATGTTGTTCATTTTCTTCATTGCTTGACAAAGGTAGTGCTATATTTTTAAAATGCAAAAATATTGGCATCCATACTTGATTCAAGATGCATTTTTAAATTATCCGCCGGTATTTTTATTTATCAATTTTCCGGCTCCATTATAAACATACTTTTCTGTATTCCCTTTATCCTTTTTCTCCACGACCTTTTGCACTAACAATGAATTCTTAAAATACTCATGGTAAAAGCAGTTATTAAGGTTATATTTCCGCTCAACGAGATTATTATTCTGATACAGATCAGTGTAATCAATTTTAGCTTTCCGATAGGTATGTTTTAGTAATTGACCATTGGCATCAAATGACTTTGATTCCTGTATCTGCCCACCACAATTCAATTTGGCGCTGTACATTAAGGTATTGTCTAATCGGTAGTCAGCTCGGGTATGGTCAAAATCATTCTCAACCGTATAGTAATTATCAAAGAAGACTTTTGTCACTTTTTTACCACTATTTGCAGCTCGGTAGAATACCGTTTTTTCCTGACTGATTTTCCCATTCTTAAAATTGCGCTGCACACTTGAACTATCCGTTATGGTATATTGAAAGTCTGGCAATGCAGCAGATTTCACAGTCATTTGCTGCAATACACCATGTCTTACGATAACATCACCGGTACGCCCATCTTTTTCAATTTTAAAATCACCATCAACGATGCCATCCTGATTAATCGTAATAAATGCATTGGAAAGTCCCATAAATTGATTCTTTTGCAGAATATATTTACCCTGTTTCAACTTCGTTTCTTTACCTTTTTCAAGTACCCGGATTGTATCTTTTGGATATTCCGACAAATGCAATTGATAACGATCTTTGTCCAAGCGAACATACTCTTGCGCAACTCCCAACTGAACAGCTAAACACAAGCATAATGATATGATAAAACGTGATTTCGACATAATGTCATAGTAATACAATTATTACACCAAAAATTAAAATACGGTTGATTTTCCAAATAATTCCCCAATACGATAGATGCTGTAGTACCTCCATATTACAGAACAGACAAGCTTAATCGTGAAATGAAAAAAGGGGAGTTATTTATGCATAACTCCCCTTTTTTCAAAGCCAATTGGTACTTGTACCCATCATGCGAGAACATTCGAGAACTAAACAGACTCTAAATATTGTGCATAACAATACCCTTCTTCATTATCTTTGGTTCTGACCAACCACCATTGATCATTAGCCTTACTAATCAATGTGATGATTTCTCCTTTAGCTGCTTTTCCGACGATAGGCTGGTCTGTACCAGGGCCTTTTCTAATGTTCAAATTGCTATTTTCTGTTATAACTTTCACCTGGCTTCCGGGCACTTCCGTAGCCACATCTACATTTAACACCACATCTCCGGTTTGGAAATTAGGATCTATATTACCGTAGATTTCCCAGAGCTTATTTTTCACATCTGCTGTTGGTGCTGTACCACGAATTTGCAATACTCCATCCATTTCGGCGTAGTTCAGGTCATTTACACCTGAAGATTGTGCCGTATCTAAAAGAACCTTATATTTTTCCTGCAATGACATAATTTCACTATTTTATTTTTTGACAACAATACCGCTTAGATCCACTTTTTTTGGATTTAAGTTATCCAAACCTTGTTTTAAGGTGATTATCTTAGGCTGCTCCAAAGTACCTGTAACAGCGATCACACCATCCTTTACACTTGCCTGTACCGTAGGAAAATCCTTCATAAACGTATTCACTGCTGCTCCAAGCACCGCATCATTATTGGATACCTCAATAGGAGCTGGAGTCGACGACACTGGGGCGCTAACGATAATATTGTTTTGAATAGACTTGATGTCCTTATCGCCTGCTGTTTTAGCAATAGACTCCACTTGTTGCTTTTCTTCTTCGGAAGCAACCGTGCCACTTAAGATAACTTCCCCTTTTTTAACGTCGACGTCCACGGTTTTACGACCGGTAAGTGCATTTTCGATCTTTTCTTCCAACTTCTCATCAGATAAGCCTGATTTGCAAGCCGTAAAGGAAAGCACAACTGTAGTTGCCAATAGACAAAATGTTAATTTGCTAAATTTCATAAGACCAATTTTAATTTATAATTCAACAATAATCCTAACAAACTCCATACGCAATTGTTTGTCCAATTATTTTTAAACTTAAATTCCCTTGCCGGATTATAATTATATAATTAAATTTAGGAACAGAGGTATTCATGATTGTTTCATTCGGATCATTTAATCCTCTGTGGTTATAAAAACGCTTTAAGTAACAGATACGCACTTTGATGATTCAATCAAACAGCTATTAATTATGGGATTTTTGAACAATATTTTTGGTAAAAAAGAAAATAAAAAGGACAGTATAGCGGATTTTTGGGATTGGTTTACAAAAAACGAACACGCATTTTTTCAAATCGTCAAGACTGGAGAACAAATTGATCAGAATTTTTTCAGCAAACTTTCGCCGAAGATCGATGCTCTTCGCAAGGAACTTTATTTCTTAACGGGAATGTACGATGATGACACTGCAGAACTTGTAGTTACCCCAGATGGTGTCATCAAAAACGTTGCGTTCGTGGAGCATCTGATTGCTTCTGCTCCAGCATTAGCGCATTGGAAATTTACTGCATTAAAACCCGCTATTGCGGATATGGAAAAATTCAAAATCACGATGTATGGATTTACTTTTGACATCAAGGATATGTTTTTTTACCCCATTCAACACAAATACCATCCGGATGAAGTCGATATCGTTATTGTTCACCCCGATTTTACGGAAGAGAACAAAGCCAATATTTCCCATGGGATAGAAATATTTCTCGACAATTACATTGGTGAATTGAACTCGATCATAGCCATAGACAACTTGAATGTAACCTCAAAAGAGCTTGCAACAGAAGAGCTTATTCCTCTACTTAAATTAAAAGACTATTTGATCTGGCGGGAAAAGGAATTTGTGGAAAAATATACCGACGTTAGGCACCGGGCCGCAGATGACACATACACTGCTTTTGAGGGTATCCTGGAGAACGACTTACCTATCTTTGCTATCATCAATACGACGTTATTAGACTGGGACGGAAAAGCTTCTCACCCTTGGATAGTTACATTAAAGATTAATTATGACGGAACAGCAACCAATGGCATGCCCGATCAGGAGACTTACGATTTAATGGATAAATTTGAAGAAGAATTAATGGACAGTCTTCCAAATGATATTGGATTTCTTAATATCGGAAGAGAAACTGCCGATAACCTCAGGGAAATTTACTTGGCTTGTACAGAATTCCGAAAAGCCTCACGCACGATTGATCGATTAATCGAAGAATACAGGGACAATCTCCAAATTGATTATAGCATCTACAAAGATAAATACTGGAAAACCTTCGAACGATTTTATAAACAAATAGAATAGGTCTCTCGAACAGCAGACATAAGTTTCAATAAAAGTACTTTATAAAATATGCTTTATTTACATGAATAAAATCATTCTTTTGGTTATTATCCTTGGAATTGGCCTTATCACATACAAAACCATTCAAAAAAACACGCTTTTAGCCGTTGTTGATAAGGAAGAAAATACTCCTTCAGACGCCTTTCGCTATACGATGGCAATAAAGAACGTAAAAAAACGCATCATAAACAACAAAAAGTATAATAGTGACATATCCTTTCTCTTGGATATGAAAAGACCCTCGGGAAGAAATCGTTTTTTTGTCGTAGATCTAAAAACAGATCGGATTCTAGATCAAGGGCTAGTGGCACATGGATCCGGCTCCGAAACCGGAAAAAAGAATCTTTTGCAATTTAGTAATACGGATAACTCTCATGCGACATCGCTAGGTAGTTACGCTATCGGCAGCTCGTATAACGGTAAATTTGGAAAAGCATATAAATTATATGGCTTAGATAGCTCCAATAGCAATGCATATGCTAGAAACATCGTTCTACACAAATATGACCGCATGCCTTACGATGAACAAGTAGATCCAGTATGTCTCAGTGAAGGCTGTCCTATGGTAAACGTCGAATTCTACAAAAGACTACAGAACTTGATTGACTCTTCAAAGAAACAAATCGTCTTACATATTTATTATTGATCACCTTCATTATTGATCACCGGCTATCTTCTTTGATCAAATTCAATAAAACCTGATACGGACTTTGAGATACACTAAGAGCTTTCAACCAAGCAATAAATCCCATAATAAATAAATCTTTATTTTCTTTGTCCTCCGCCATAGTTTGAACAGCTGCCCGAAAGGATTTCCCTTGAATAACTGCTGGATTTAAAAGATATTTCTCTACCAATTTGGCAAAATCAATCACTCTGTTTTCCTTGACATTCAGCAAGTATTTTTTATACCTACCGACAAAGTTTTTTAATTTCAAGGTTGCCAAATCGATGTGATCGAATTGAATATGGATCAGAATTTCAAGCAGACTCTTCCGAATCGTCCACAACATGCCCATTTTCTTCTCGTACCAAGCATCTGTTCGAATCAACTGTCGAAGTTCAATCAATGCTGTTTTATCTTCAAATTGCGTTAAAAACATCACCAAACACAACTGTAGATCCGCAAGATCAACCTCACTTGATTTTGGTGAGGCTTGTTTAATCCCTGCCCTTAACACGGAAAGACCTTTTACTCCATCGCCAAGGTAATGGAAATTCAATGCCATCAACAAATGGCACCGCAGCTGAAACTGGACTCGAAAAACCGTATTTCCTTGAGATAAAACTTCATTCAAGCGTTCTAAATACCCGATGCTCTCATTAAAGAATCCGTTCCTCAAATTAAAATTGGCCAGATAATACAAAATATGAAGATAGTAAAATAGCTGATGCGCTGATTGTTCATCGTACTTCATCAAAAAATTATCTGCTGTTTTTAAAAAAGAACGAACCAGTGTATAGTTTTGATGTATTGCGGCATACTCATTTGCAATATACAGAAGTTGATAGAGTGATTTAAATGATAAGAGATCATCCAAAGAAATACTGTATTTACTCAGCACACTCAAAATCAACTTATTGATATCAATTATTTTTGCTTTCAAATGAATATCCTGCAATGCTGAGCGCAATAGCGCATAAGCAATCTGAAATTTTGCTTCTTGCTGCAGTTTTTGCTGATTTTCGGTAAAACGATCGATAAGCAATTCCAAATTGACATTCAAATCTAAATGTGCATATTGTAGTCTGATTTGCAAGATTTCGTTCAGCAAACTAAACTGATCCAGAACAAGAGCCTTGTCCTCAGCCCGTTGAAGGCATTTGAATCCAATCTTAATGAACTGACTTTCCAATAGAAAACGACCCACAACAAATAATCTCAACGCTTCGTGGGCTTCACTGTTGTCTCGTTCAAAAACCTTATTTGAAAGAAAAAACAAAAGACTATCATGAAGCCTTTTCCTCAATGCGTGATAAGCATCCCGGTTTTTAATGGGATCATATAACTTTTTTAGCTTATTTATATCATCAGTTTCTATAATCTCAAGTAACTTGATATTTTTCACATCATTTCGCTTATTCTTTTGTTTCAAAAAGGTTCTAAAATCCCTAATATCATCTTTATTCAATAATAATAGTAGATCCGATATCGCGTCCGCCATAGCTTAAATTTAGAATTAAACAAATATATTAAACAAAATTATATCGTCAGTATTCTTATAAATTCAAGTTTTAAAATAATTAGTTCCTATCGATATTTGAATCATAAAACAACAACAAATTAAAACTAAAACAAGAAAATTATGGAACCGCTAAAAAACATGATTGAAGAAAAAAAGGCTGAAAGAAATTTAGACAAAAGAAACCCATTTAAACCAACAGGAGCATTTATCGGAGCCTCCTGGACTGCATTATTGGTTGGTACCGTTGGCTATTGTGTAGGTTTATGGAATGCAACAATGGCATTAAATGAAAAAGGGTATTATTTTACAATTTTACTATTTGCGCTATTTGCGGTTATCTCCGTTCAAAAAAGTGTAAGAGATAAAGCAGAAGGACTAGCTGTTACCGAATTGTACTATGGTTTAAGCTGGTTTGCAACAATTGCTGCGGTCGTGCTATTAACTGTAGGCCTATGGAACGCGGATCTGCTGTTAAGTGAAAAAGGATTCTATGCAATGTCCTTCTCATTGAGTATTTTTTCAGCTATCGCAGTACAAAAAAATACACGTGATGCAAAACTTATCGATGACAATGAAATAAAACTTTAGCGGGTGCCGATCCTGCAGCCTCTGCGTAGCAAGCTGCAGGATCTTTCAATCTCTCGTAAAGCAAAAAAGGAAGAGCTTCTCATGGAGCTCTTCCTTTTTTTAAGTGGATTGTTTAAGCGGTGCAATAGGAAGGTAAACGAAAAATGCACTTCCAGTACCAAAAACACTTTGCACATCAATCTCTCCCCCCATGCTTTCGATAAATTCCTTGCTTATGCTTAACCCCAAGCCTGTTCCTTCCTTTGTACCCCCCGGAACACGGAAATACCGATCAAAAATCTTCGCTAAATATTGTACCGGGATTCCTTGCCCCTGATCTTCAACACGCAAAAGCACCCTGGCGCCCACTCTTTTGACAGCAAGACAAATCGCCCCCCCTTCATCGGAATAACGAATTGCATTGGACAGTAGATTCGTCAATACCCATGCGGTCTTCTCGTTATCAATAAAAACCATCGGCAGTTCCTCTTCCAGTTCAACCTGTAGTCGAATTTTCTTTTGGTCAAGCATTGAACGATTGGCTAACAGGGCATAATCTATAATCGGTCCGATTGTCGCCGGATTCAGCTTCATCTGAATGGTACCACTCTCCACTTGTGCAATATCCAAAAGTTCTCCCGTAATTTTCAGAAGTCGCTCTGTATCATCAGCAATTCCTTCAAGCAAGTCTTTTTGTTCTTCATTCAACGCTCCAATCCGCTTATTCTCGAGCAATTGGATCCCCATGCGTATTGATGCGATTGGAGTCTTCAGTTCATGAGATACCGTTCCAATAAAATTTGTTTTTGCGACATCACGTTCCTTAAAACTTGTCACGTTCTTCAACAAAATAAATTGTCCAATAAACTGCGAACTCTCCTCTCCCGTTGGTACAACATTAATGTCGATAACCTCCAGTTCAAAGTAGTTATCTTTTCCATAGGCAAAGATCTGAACCAATCCCAGATGTTCGGATTGCTGGTTTAAAGCGTCGATCCTATCGAGAAGCTTATGAATCAAATCATTGGAAGAAGCTATTTCCACTAATTTTTGCCCTTCAAATTCTGCGTGTTTTAACCCCGAGAGCAAACAAGCGGGTTCATTTGCAAAAAGCACTCTTTTTTCCTCATCTATCCCTATAACGGCATCATGCATATTATCAATAAGCGCTTCAATTCTCTTTTTATGCTGCAAGATCTTACCCAATTTACTTTCCGTATATTCCTCGAGTTTTTGAGCCATTGTATTGAACGATTGCGCCACTTCTCCAAATTCATCCTTTCGCTTAAAATGAAGTCTCCTTTTATAGTTCCCAGCAGCAATCTGTTTAATACTATCGGTTAATTGTACAATTGGACCAGCAATGGCTAGGGGGAGATTGACAAGTAATACAAACGCAATCATAAAACAGATCGCACCTACAATGGAGATCGCCAAAATAGCTTTTTCAGCTGTTGCATTGGCGATATTATTTTTGTTTTCAATTGCCTGCATATTAAGATACATTAGCTGAAATATATCTTTGTGTAAGTCAGCAGCAATTGTAGAATCTTTCAGCTGTTTCGCTAAACTCAAAAAGTGATGATCTATACGTTCGGTCACCGCTCGTTCTCCAGGCTCAGTTACATTGCGCTTTTGGAGGCTTAAATTATGTTCAAATTGCGCAATGCCCTTCTCATTCGTATGAAGATCCTCCAAGGCCAACAGCATATTTCTGGAATAATGCAGCGTATTATAATTGTCGACTAAAATATTATTGGTATCTTTTTTTAATCGATAAACATAATACCCACTCACTATTGCAAGCAGTAAGATCATAAAAAATAAAAATCCTACCCCAAATGTCAGCTTTGCTTTAAGTTTCATTGGATTTTATATTCTTCAATTTTTCGATATAAGGTAGCTATGCCGATTTCTAACAATCGAGCAGCTTCAGCTTTATTTCCATTCGTATGTTTCAATACACGTTGTATATGTTGCCTCTCCATATTGGACATTGAAAAGTTTGATAAGACGCTTGCCCCTTCTCTATACTCACGTTCACCGAAAGGAAGCCCCTCAACACCTAATATGCCACCCTCACTCAAAATCACACTGCGTTCAATCACATTTTTCAGTTCACGGATATTTCCCCGCCATAGGTTAGTTTCCAATGCCTGCACAAACTCAGGTGTCATCCGCAAAGGTTTCAAGTTGGATTTTAAAGCAAAGATATCAGCGTAGTATTGTGCCAAAGTCGCTATATCTTCAATACGCTCACGCAGTGGCGGCAATTCAATCGTGAAAACAGACAACCTATAAAATAGATCACTCCTGAAATGGTCAGATGCAATTTCGGTTTCGAGATTTCTGTTGGTCGCGGCTATGATACGTACGTCCACTTTCATTGGTTTGGAGTCCCCAACTTTTAAAAACTCGCCCGTTTCCAAAACGCGAAGAATTTTGGCCTGAAGTTCCAAGGCCATCTCCCCGACTTCATCCAGAAAAATAGTACCCAAATGTGCTTCTTCAAACAAACCCCGCTGATCTTTAGTAGCACCGGTAAAGGCACCGGATTTATGACCAAACAGCTCGTTTTCCAGCAGGTCTTTTGTAAATGCGGCACAGTTAATGGCCACAAAACTACGCGCTCTCCTGGAACTCGCCTGATGGATTGCCTGTGCAAAAACCTCCTTACCGGTACCAGTCTCGCCTGTTAGCAAGACCGTTGTATTTGTAACGGCAACTTTTTGTGCCATGCCAATGGCAGCCTTTATTGCACTAGATTTTCCAATAATCTTATCGAAAGAAAGTTTATCTCCCAATCGCTTTTCTAACTGTTGTACCCTTCGTGCCAATGCAACCTTTTCACTGGCTTTATAAAGCAGTGGGATAATACGATTATTGTCATCTCCTTTGGTAATATATTCAAAAGCACCATTTTTTATCGCCCGAACACCGTCCGGGATATTCCCGTATGCTGTCAATAGAATAATCTCTACAATTGGATACCGTTCTTTAATTAATTTGGCCGTTTCTACCCCATTACCGTCAGGCAGTTTGACATCACAAAGTACAACGTCCACATCACTGACTTCAAGCTTTTTCAACCCCGATTTAATATCAGCAGCTTCAATCACATCAAAACCTTCCAGGCTAATAATTTTGGCCATCAATTTCCGAAGTTTCTCTTCGTCATCTATAAGGAGAACTCTATTCACAATATTCGTTTTTTCAAAAGTACAATTTGTCCGAAGCAAATAGTAGAAAAATAAACAATTTGACTATTCCTCAAAAACTTTCCCGTCATCAAAATAAAAACGCTATATTTGCTTCTCTCAACATCCTTAAAACTGCATGTAAGATTAAAATTCTTTAGAACGAAATAAATACCATCCATTGACAATACCTGTCCAAATGGTCTTTTCTAACATTTAAAGAATTTCAACATGCTTTCATTACAACAACTTTCTTATATACATCCGAATAAAGATTTATTGTTTGGGAACATAAATCTACACATCAATGCGCAAGAGAAAATAGCGCTCATCGGCCACAATGGTGTCGGTAAATCAACTTTATTGCGACTGATTGCCAAAGAACTATCACCTTCCAGTGGCAGCGTACAAGTCAATACCAGCACCTATTATGTCCCTCAAGTTGTGGGACAATTTGAGGATAAGACAGTCGCCGAAGCACTTGGCATTGCCAAAAAATTAAATGCACTCCACGCCATATTAGCTGGCGATGCGTCTGAAGAAAATTTCAATAGACTTCAAGATGATTGGACCTTGGAGGAATGCTGCCAAGAAGCTTTCGAGCAATGGGATCTGCCCGATATCCAGTTGACACAGCAGATGTCGTCCCTTAGTGGTGGACAAAAAACAAAAGTCTTATTGGCCGGAATCCACATTCACCGATCCGAACTTATTCTTCTTGATGAACCCAGCAACCATTTGGATATGGATAGCAAAACACTACTATACGATTGGATTCAATCAAGCAAAAACACAGTGATTATTGTCAGCCACGATAGAACCTTACTTAATTTATTGGATGACATGGCCGAAATGACCTCAAAAGGTATCAAGCGGTATGGGGGCAATTATGCCTTTTATGAAACTCAAAAAGAGACCGAGCGCCATGCGTTACAACAAGATATTCACCACAAGGAAAGGGCGATCAAAATTGCAAAGGAGAAAGAAAGAGAAACAATCGAACGCCAAAATAGATTAAACAACCGCGGTCAAAAAAAACAGGAAAAGGCAGGTGTGGCGCGCATTATGATGAATACTCTGCGCAACAATGCTGAAAAAAGTACCGCCAAAATAAAAAGTGTGCATCAGGACAAAATTGGAGATATCAAATCCGATCTACAGGAACTCCGAGGTTCACAATCTGCACTGGATGAGATTAAAATAGATTTAGGAAACAGTGCCTTTCCAACCGGAAAGAGTATGGTCAAAGTCGAAAATGTCAATTTCAAGTATGACTCGCAAGGACTCTGGCCAGCTAATATCAACTTTCAATTATTCAGTGGAGATCGTATCGCACTACAAGGACAGAATGGATCTGGTAAAACGACATTGGTCAGACTTCTACTCGGCCAATTGACACCTGTACAAGGAAAAATTGAACGTCAATCATTTCGTGCGATCTATTTAGATCAAACATACTCCATTTTGTCTTCGCATCTAAGTATTTACGAGCAGGCCCAGCAATTCAATAGCGACGCACTACCTGAACATGAGATCAAAATTAGGCTCAATCGGTTCTTATTTGGAAAAGACGATTGGAACAAACCCTGCCAACTATTGAGCGGTGGTGAAAAAATGCGTCTGATATTATGTTGCCTCACCATTCAGCAACAGTCTCCAGATTTAATTATTCTTGATGAACCAACAAACAATTTAGATCTTCAAAATATCCGGATGCTAACCCGAGCGATTCAGCTTTATAAAGGTACGCTACTCGTCATTTCACATGATGAGGTCTTTCTACAGGAAATCCATATCAACAAAGTCATCAAACTAAAAGACCTATAAATGACAACTGCGTTTATTTCGTTGCAACGGAATAAACGCAGTATTCAATGACTGC
This sequence comes from Sphingobacterium sp. UBA7253, assembly GCF_002472745.1. NCBI lineage: Bacteria > Pseudomonadati > Bacteroidota > Sphingobacteriia > Sphingobacteriales > Sphingobacteriaceae > Sphingobacterium > Sphingobacterium sp. UBA7253. The sequence continues at coordinate 12,499 of NZ_DKSP01000115.1, forward strand.
CCTCCATAAAATTTTAATAAAACACGGTATTTTTTGTAACAATCCCATATTCTTTATTTAAAATCTGCTAAATCGATAAATTAAATTAAAAAAAAAGAATTTTTATCGATATATTCACGATGATTTTAAACATGAAACAATAACCATTAAATTAATTGAACCTTCTCATTTACGTTGCAGCCTTAGGGCAAATGTATCGCACAGGCCTCTCAATTAATTACTTCATTTAATTATGTCAGATTATCAAATTAAAGAAAATCCCGAATTATTTGACGCCATCGTAGTTGGTTCCGGCGCAGGTGGTGGTATGGCAGGTTATATACTTGCACATGCGGGGCTTAAAGTATTGATGCTGGAAGCAGGTCCTTTTTATGACCCAGCAAAAGATTCGTTACAACTACGCTGGCCTTGGGAATCTCCAAGAAGAGGTGCCGGTACCACAAGGCCATTCGGGGATTTTGATGCAGCCTTCGGTGGCTGGCAAATCGAAGGTGAACCCTACAGCAAGGTAGCGGGAACTGAATTTGAATGGTTCAGAGCACGTATGCTGGGCGGCAGAACCAACCACTGGGGTCGAATTTCATTGCGTATGGGACCTGACGATTTCAAGCCAAAGGATGGAGTAACAGACGAGTGGCCTATCACTTATGAAGAAGTTAAACCATTTTATGACCGTGTAGATCGAATGATCGGAATATATGGCACAGCAGAAGGTATTCATAACGAACCCGATGGTATTTTTATGAAACCACCTAAGCCACGCTTAAACGAATTATATATTGCAAAAGGTGCCAAAAAAGCTGGAGTTCCAGTGATTCCCGGAAGAGGAGCCGTGCTAACCGAAGTATCAAAAGATATTAAAGATCGAGGTACCTGTTTCTACTGTGGCCAATGTGGCCGTGCATGTAAAGTTTATGGGGACTTTTCGTCTTCATCTTGTCTGGTTATTCCAGCGATGAAAACAGGTAACCTAAAGGTGATAGACAATGCAATGGTAAGGGAAGTCATTACAAATGATGAAGGAATTGCAGTTGGTGTTTCTTATGTAAACACCAAGGATCTGCAGGAATATACCGTTAAAGGGAAAACCGTTATTTTGGGTGCTAGTGCCTGTGAAAGCGCGCGGATCATGTTAAATTCCAAATCAAAATCGCATCCTGGGGGTGTTGGTAATAGCAGCGGTTTAGTTGGAAAATATCTCCACGATTCTACAGGGGCCAGTTTATCTGGATTTTTACCACAACTACTTGACCGGAAGCGTTATAATGAAGATGGCGTTGGAAGTGTCCATATTTATTCACCATGGTGGGAAGATAATGCCAAGTTGAGTTTCCCAAGAGGTTACCACATCGAATATGGTGGTGGTTTACATATGCCCTCTTATGGATTTTTGAATTGGGTACCGAAAGTAAATGACCTGGCAAAAAATTCGGATGGGAAGTCAAAAGCCAAAGGCGGTTATGGTACTGCATTAAAAGAAGATTTCCGTAGCTATTATGGTGCAAATGTAGGTATGGCAGGCCGGGGAACGGCATTGGCAAGAAAAGACAATTACTGTGAAATTGACCCGGATAAAGTCGACAAATTCGGAATTCCTGTGCTACGTTTCAACTACAAATGGGCGAATGAAGAAATAGCACAAGCCAAACATATGCAAGAGACATTTCAGTCTATTATGCACGAAATGGGCGCTGTAATTACTTCTAAAATACCAGGAGCAGATACATTATATGGCCTGGAAGCTCCCGGAAAAATTATTCATGAAGGTGGTACCACAAGAATGGGAAATGACCCTAAAACCTCCGTTTTGAACAAATGGGGACAAGCGCACGATTGTAAGAATCTCTACGTCGTGGATGCGGGACCATTTGTACAACAAGGTGACAAAAATCTGACCTGGACAATACTCGCTTTATCAATGCGGACAGCAGAATATATACTTCAAGAAAAGAAAAAATTAAACGGTTAAAAGCATGAATAGAAGAGAATCTTTAAGAGCATTAGGATTAATTGCAGCTGGATCTGGTCTTCTAACCGCAGCTTGCAATTCAAAAGATGCTAAAAATGCGGTAGCTGACAATAGCAAAAAGTTACCTGGAGTCCAGGATTTTGAATACGAACGCACGGAACAATTATATGCCGAAAAGTTTTTTGACGAACATGAAATGGCTACAATCACTGTTTTGGCAGATATTATTATTCCTAAGGATAATATTTCAGGAAGTGCTTCTGAGGCGGGAGTACCCGATTTCATCGAATTTATCGTAAAAGATTTGCCTGATAATAAAATCCCTATGCGTGGCGGGCTTCGTTGGCTCGACCTCCAATCCAAAAAGCGTTACGGAACAGTATTTATCAAATGCGGCGCAAAAGATCAACTTGCATTAGTGGATGATATTGCCTACCCTGATTTGGCAAAACCGGAAATGAAACAAGGTGCCGCCTTCTTTTCATTGATGCGCAATCTGACTTCCTCAGGATTTTACACAAGTGAAATGGGTGTGAAAGATATCGGCTATGCCGGAAATAAACCTGGAGTCTGGAATGGCGTACCAGATGATGTGTTGAAAGAGCATGGTTTTGACCCGACTAAATTCTTTGGATAATAAAAAAAATCCTTTCCGAAAACGGAAAGGATTTTTTTATTTACCGCATTAAAATCTATTGTGCCGATGGTACCTCAGTAGCTTCCGGAGCTTTATCAATCAACTCCATAAATTGATCCAATTTAGGAGTGATAATAATCTGCGTTCTTCTATTCCGTTGCTTACCTAGCGCGGTCGTATTATCTGCAATTGGATTATATTCGCCCCTACCACCTGCAGTTAAGCGTTTAGGATCCACACCATATTTATTTTGTAAAGCTTGTACCACAGAAGAAGCCCGTAAGGTACTTAAATCCCAGTTATTCCGAATATTAGGTTTAGAAATTGGATCGGTATCGGTATTACCTTCAATCAATACTTCATAATCTCTGTAATCCTGGATAATTTTCGCAATTTTACTTAATGTCTGATCGGCTCTATCATTAATTTCATAGCTACCGGATTTGTAAAGCATATTATCAGCAAGTGAGATATAAACTACCCCTTTTAATACCTGTACATCAACTTCCTGCAATTCCTCACGGCTAAGCGATCTTGTCAAATTATTGGTCAATACCAGATTCAAGGAATCGGATTTGTTTTTCGTCTCAACGAGATGCTTAATATATTTATTTGAAGCGTTAATTTCATCAACCAACTTGGAAATATTGATATTTCCCTGTGAATTCTGATTAATACTGTTATCGAGCGATTTCTGCAAAGCAGCATAAGCCGATCGGAGATCCGCATTATTTTGTCGTTCAGAGGCCAACTGATCTTCTAAACTCTTGATCCGTGTCCGACCTTCAGCCAATTGAAGCTGTCCATCCTGATATTGTTTGGTCAATTGACTGTGCTCCGTTTGTAATTTACTATAGTCGGACTGTAAACCAGCATATTGCTTTTTACTGACACCACATCCGATAACAAACAAACTTGCCGTTAATACAGTCATTGGAAAAACTAAATTCTTCATGATATACTCTTTTTGTAGATGTTGAATTAATTCATATAGCAAGATACGCAATATTCTAGCCAAAATACCCCATAGTCTTGTCAAATTAACAACCTTTAACGTCCTATTGGGCTAGCTCCTTCAGCTCTGTAGCGCTAAATACCTGCCCACCTTTAAGATAGGGATTTGCGCCTTTGAGATAATTATAAATAATTGATTTAGCCTCTTCATTGGGTAATTTATAAAGATTTTTAACAAGAAAACTTTTATCCTCAAGGATATTATTGTTATATCCCAAAAAAGAAGGCGCATGCACCTGTACGCTCCAACGTATAAACCGTGCTTCAATATGATTTGGATTTTCCTTAATCACTTCTTCCAAATGCTTTTTACCCTCTTTAAACTGCCCAACTTTCTTAAATGGATTGCCGATATGTTTCGCTAAAAGTATTTGATAAGCGGCCAGGTATACTTTCTCGGTCGGTGATTTGGCACCTTCTGTCAGCACCTCCAAATTATGTTCACATAGATCTTCGTCCTTCACGGCCTCCGCATATTCTTTTCGAATTTTATCAATATTCACCTGTTGGCCAAGTCCAACTTTTGTTAAAGTGAATAGAGCAATTGTCAATACTATTCGTGTTATCATAATTATAAATCAGGCTATTTCAACAATTTCATTTTCCGACTTAAATTACTAAAAAAATCGAATCCAACTATTAATTTTCAATTATCATACCACAAAGCCAAAAATTCATGTCATTGTATCGCCACAGCTAGCTTTAAATAAGATAAAAGTCTTCATTCAAGTATATTTTTAAAGCAATTTTGCTCCATGAAACCGATTTTAGTAACAAGCCCAGTATGGTTAAAGGTAACTTTGTCAATTCTATTGGGTGTTATATTAGGCTGCTTTTTAGGGGAGATAGTTTTCACCCTACTACAATTATAAACTATTCACTACAAATGAGTTATAGCTACCCCCTAGCGACCTCATACATTTCATATCCATAGATAGTCAGCTTATTATAGCTGCTCAGGCTAGTCCATAAGTTTCATTATCCTTGCCAAAAATCAAATTATTTTTGCTATATTGGTTATACCAATATAAATTTAAAGCGAGCTATGGAGACTAAAGCAGAGTATCAGATTTGGGACACTATTGTGAATAGCGCAAAAACTAAATTCGATTATAAGCATATTCGTGCGATGTTCAAAAAGGAAGATGACGAAATAACCGATAAGTTTCTATTCCATATTGTTGCAGGATTTGCCTGTGGTGAAAACCATCAGACCATTTCAACCAATCTTTTCAACGAACTACAAAGTATTCATTTTGAATGCAATGAAGAGCAGATCGACCGGTTTATCGCTGATAAGCATGTAAAATTCAGTCCTGAAATCTACGCCACCTATCTTGCATTCTCTATGCTGGAAGATGGTGAAGATGTCGATACCATCACCGAAATTATTAATAATCTTTTGCAACTAGACAAATAATTATTTTAAAGTATCGTTTAATTTTGGCTAAAAACTTATATTCGTGAATTATTACACCTATAGTTATGCGCCAGTTTTTAACGCTATTTTTAATATTTTCTATTTATACAAATAGTATAGCCCAAACTTTTGACTTTGGTAAAGTTTCTATTTCGGATTTCTCACGAACAGACCTGGATAGTAATGCCAATGCTATCGTGCTCAATGAGTTTGGACGGAGTTCTGTTTTTGTTGATGATTATGATAATCGTATAAAACTTCAACATGAATACCATGTACTTATCCGCATCAATAACAAAGAGGGGTTTAAAAAAGCTAATTTTGAAATCCCCTCGTATAAACGCGGAAGTTATATACGAGACTATTTTGACGAACTCAAGGCTGTTACATATAACTTAGAAAATGGCAGGATCGAGAAAACGGAGCTTGAAAATAAGAAAGTTTTCAGGGAAAATTACTCGGCCTATCTAGACCTTAATAAATTTACCCTTCCAAATATTAAAGAAGGCTCTATTATTGAAGTGTCCTATCGGACACTAGAGCAGGATTTATTTAATTTCAAAACATGGGAATTTCAAGATGATATTCCCAAAATACAAAGCCAATATATCGCTATTATTCCTGCTTCTTTCGCCTACAATGTAGTTTTACGTGGTCCGTACAAACTTACCGATCAAAAAGCCGAAGCATTGAAAGAATATATTTTCCTGGATGGACTGCGAATGGATTGTTCAAAATTGACCTATACAATGAAGAACATTCCGGCATTTGTTGAAGAGGACTACATGACTTCGCCAACCAATTTCAAATCTGCTATCTATTATGAGCTTGAATCGATCTTTTATCCGAGTACTGGTAGTAAGAAGACATTTAGCAAAACCTGGAAAGACGTAGATACAGACCTCATGAATGAAAAGGCTTTTGGAGGTCAATTAAAAAAAACAGACTTATTCAAAGCCAATTTAGCAACAATTGTGTCTCCTACTGACAGTAAATTAGAAAAAGCAAAGAAGATCTATAACTATATCAACAAACAAATAAAATGGAATAACTATTTGGGCAAATATGCAGAATCTGGCATTGAAAAAGCATTGGAAAAACGAACTGGCAATATTGGCGACATCAATTTAGCGCTAGTAACCGCGCTATTAGCGGCAGATCTGGAGGCCTACCCTATTATTCTTTCAACGCGACGAAACGGAACGCCTAATGCCTTATTTCCCGTATTATCTGACTTCGACTATGTCATCGCTTGCGTAGATGTAGATGGCGTAAAATATAAACTAGATGCCTCCAATCCATACTTGCCTTTTGGAGAGCTGCCTTTACAATGTCTAAATGAACGGGGAAGAATTATCTACTCCAAAAAGAGCTCAGACTGGTTTCCGCTTACGGTAGAAGAATCTTCCGATGTAAACTACGTATTGGAGGGAGTTTTAGATGAACAAGCTAAAATTAAGGGAAAACTGACCATAAGTAGCAGGGGTAACAAAGCCTTTTTAAAACGCCAACATATTGCCAAATTCAATTCTTTGGAGGAATACTGGGAAAAACTGGACGAAGAAATGCCCAATGTAACTTTAACAAAATCAAGTATCCAAAACCTAGAAGAAATTGATCAGCTATTAATAGAGGAATTTGATGTCATTGTAGATGTCTCCAAACAGATGGAACAAGACATATTATTATTGGCGCCCAATATTATTGACAGGATTTCCTACAATCCATTTAAAGCACAGGAAAGAACTTATCCAGTTGATATGGGTTTTAAATCCAAAACATTATACTCAGTCAAATTGACAATCCCCGATCGCTATGAAATTGCTGAGAAGCCTCAGAATGCATCGTTAGCACTCCCGGAGTCAACTGCAAAATATAGATATGTAACGCAGGTCAATGGCAATCAACTTGAAATACTACAGAGCCTCGCGTTTAACAAACCCATCTTTTCGGTCGATGAATATTTTTCACTCAAAGAATTGTATTCACGTATTATTCAACAACAAAAGCTAGACATAAAATTAATCGGTAAAAAATGAAAATCGTATTCATCAACTTACTATACTTCCTGCTTCCGATCCTCGCAATTGGACAAGATAACTACGACGTCGCCAATATTCCAAGTGCATTAAAGAGCAGAGCAGTAGCAACTGTACGCAATGATAAAACTGTGGTAGAAATGAAATCGCCCGAACAGGTCATCACAACCATAACGTGTGCTATCACAGTTTACAATAAAAATGGGGACCGCTATGCTTCACTTCCGGTCTATTATAATAAATCTAGCGAAATCAAGAGCCTTAAGGGCGCCATCTATAACGAAATGGGGATATTGCAAAAGAAAATTGCAACGAAAGATTTCAAAGATATTAGCGCTGTGGACAACAGTACGATGTTTGCCGATTCTCGGGTAAAATTATATGTACCTGACTATCATAGCTATCCCTATACCGTCGAATACCAATACGAAGTTCGAAGTAAACAAAACTTGATCATTCCATCTTGGACTCCTGAGGTCTCAAGTAATGTATCCGTAGAGAAAAGCAGCTTTCAATTTATTGCACCAATTGGCACTGAATGCCGAATTGAAACAACGAACTATAAAGGAAGTATCAAGGAAGAGAAAAATGACAAGACTGAAAGTAAGACATGGAATACTGAACAGATCGCTGCAAAAAAGGATGAATCTTATAGCCCCAATCCTAACCTGAAAAGAATAAATGTACTCATCGTTCCCAAAAATTTTATTTATTATGGTAAGACTGGAAATTTCGGGGATTGGAAAGAATTTGGCCAATGGGTATCCAATAGACTATTGAACAAAAAAGAAGATTTGACGGAAGCGTCTAAACAAAAATTTATAGCATTAACAAAAGACGCCAGCTCAGATAAAGACAAAGCAAGGATTCTATACAATTATTTACAAAAAAACACACGTTACATCAGTATTCAAATTGGCATTGGAGGCTTAGAACCATTTCCGGCTTCTGAGGTTGACCGCTTGGGCTACGGAGATTGTAAAGCACTGGCGAATTACATGCGAAGCATGTTGTCGGCCGTCAATATCCCTTCCTATTACTGTATTGTCGAAGCAGGCAGACGCAAAGAAAGTTTTCACAAAACCTTTGCAAATGCCCAGGACGGAAATCACGTCATTTTATGTATTCCATTCAAAAATGATACGACCTGGCTGGAATGTACGAGCCAAAACCTTCCATTTGGTTTTCTTAGCGACTTTACCGACGATAGAGATGTCGTTGCTTGTACCGAAAATGGCGGAGTTATCATGCATACGCCGAAATATATTAATTCAACCAATCTTCAACTGCGTTATGCCGACCTAAAACTTTCGGAAGACGGAAGCATTCAGGGCACCTTAAATACCAAGTTCTACGGAGCCCAATATGAGAACCATATGGACGTGCTTTTAGCCAGTAATAATGATAAGAATAAGCTTCTCACGGAATACTATAATATAGACAATATCAATTTCAATCAGGTAAACTATATTGAACATAAGGAGGAAAATCCATTTATTGAGGAGAACCTGAATATTTTTATCAAAAACTACGCTGTGAAAAATGGTAATAAACTTTTGATCCAACCTAATTTATTCAACACACATTCCAATATTGCAGAAAGTAGAAATAGAACCGAAGATATTTTCATTGAAAGAGGTTACGCTGATATCGATAGCATTAGCATTGCCCTCCCGGAAAATATGCTCAAAAACATAACTCCTGAAAAGAAAATTATTGAGAAACCATTTGGAAAGTATGAATTTAGGTCAGAAATAAAAGACAATAAACTATTCACCTACAGAAAACTAGAACTTTTTGAAGGCAGCTATCCTGCCAATACTTATGAAGACTTTTTCCAATTTCATAATGAGGTAAGCAGCTGCGACAAGGGACGCTTTAATCTCAGCTTTCTCTAGTCGGAAAAAAATATTTACCAGAATATGAATGAGTAAAATCGATCAAATAAGGCAATTATTGTATATTAGCTCAATGACAGAATACGCAGCGATATTTGACATGGACGGTGTCATAAGCCACACCAACCCTTTCCATGCGGAAGCTTTTAGAGCTTTTTTTAAAAACCACAATGTACAACAGGCTACAGAAGAGGAATTTGAGCAGCATATGTATGGTAAGCATAATAGTTACATTATGCAGCATTTCTTTCAGCGTCCGATATCCCCTGAGGAACTGCGAACGCTTGAATTTGAAAAAGAGCAGCTTTTTAGAGTGATCTATAAAGAACACGTTGCCCCTATTAAGGGCTTAATTGAGTTTCTAACGGAATTAAAAAATAACGGTTTTAAGCTTGCTGTGGCGACATCTGCTCCCCGAGAGAATATGGACTTAATTTTGGATGAATTGAACATACGTCATTTATTCTCTTCCACGCTAAGCAGCGAAGATGTAAAACTCCATAAGCCACATCCTGAGGTTTACCTAAAATCTGCAGAAAATCTGCAAATTCCTGTTGACCGCTGTATTGTTTTTGAAGATTCTTTTTCGGGTATTACCGCGGCGAAAAATGCTGAAATGAAAGTTGTCGCCGTACTTTCAACCCATAAAAAAGAAGAATTACCTGCAAGTAATGATTATATAAATAATTATACAGAAATATCTGTTGCCAATATAAAAGCAATTTTAAAAACACAAGAAGTATAACCCGGTTAAGGGTTGACGACGATAAAAAAAAGAGATTCCTTAAGGAATCTCTTTTTTTTATCACTTTGTCTGAGCGAACTGCAATTTTCGTTCACAGCTGCTAGACTAAAATTTCTCTAAACGGTTAATCTCTTTTTAGACCGAACTTCTCTATTTTACTATACAGGTGACTACGTTGAATATCAAGATCATCGGCCGTTTTGGAGACGTTCCAATTATTTTTTTCCAATTTATATTTTATAAATTCTTTCTCCGCATGATCTTTATAATCTTGAAACGAATCAAAGGAGTCCATATCTAATCCGTAATTCGTTGCACTTTTTTCATGAGCTATACCATTCACAGGTTCGCGGGACGGGTTAGCAAAGGCAACAACATCTTTATCGGTAATCGACCTGTCGCTCAAAATAATTAAACGTTCAATCATATTGCGCAATTCCCGAATATTACCTGTCCAAGGAAGATGACTCAACTCTTTCATTGCAGCAGTAGTAATTTCCTTTACAGGTATCCCGTATTCCATACAGATCTCTTCACAGAAGTTTGTGGACAATAAAGGAATGTCATCGACACGATCAGTTAATGCTGGCACATGGATCAGTATGACAGATAAACGGTGATACAAGTCCATTCTGAAATTACCATCTTCTATCTCTTTCAATAAATCCTTATTGGTCGCAGCTACTACCCTGACATTGACGTCAATTTCTTTGTCGCCCCCCACTCGCGTGATTTTATGCTCTTGTAATGCCCTTAGCACTTTAGCTTGCGCTGAAAGGCTCATATCACCGATCTCATCCAAGAACAATGTTCCACCACTAGCTTGTTCAAACTTCCCGATACGTTGTTTAATAGCCGACGTGAAGGATCCTTTTTCATGCCCGAATAATTCTGATTCGATTAATTCAGAAGGTATTGCGGCACAGTTCACTTCAATCAATGGGCCTTGTCCACGATTTGACTTTTCATGTAACCAGCGTGCAACCAATTCCTTTCCCGAGCCATTCGCCCCGGTAATCAATACACGGGCTTCTGTTGGTGCAACTCGGTCAATTGTTTCCTTAATACGTTTGATGGCCCCCGATTCACCCAGTATATCTTTTGTTTTCGAGCTGCTAACTTTTCGTTTCAGGACCTTGGTTTCTGTGACTAGGGAACTTTTATCCAGTGCATTACGAACCGTGATCAATAATCTATTCAGGTCCAGCGGTTTTTCTAAAAAGTCAAATGCTCCTTTTTTCGCGGCTTCAACAGCTGTCTCAATCGTACCATGTCCAGAGATCATAATAAAAGGGATGTCCGGGCTGCTTTGGTGTGCTTCCGCCAAAACTTCCATCCCATCCATCGTATTCATCTTGATATCACAAAGAACAAGATCTATTTTTTCCTTTTTTAAAATATCTAATCCATCCCGGCCATTGTCGACATCTAAAATCGTATAATCTTCATATTCCAAGATATCACGCAACGAACTTCTGATGGCGCGCTCATCATCAATGATTAAAATTGTACTCATAAATCGAGAGTTATGCTATTTTTTCAATTACGGGAATCAATATAAGGTTTTTTTGGCAATTAGCGAAAAAGAAGCAAACCTTGTAAGCCGGGTTCTGTAGACCACCGAAGTGGAATTTCTATCATTTATCTAGATTTGCCATCGCTGACAAACTCAATCAACCTACCCATTACGAATTCCAATAAATTGAAAGAAGACGAGCAGCCTTCGAATTTCGCAACCTATTTGGTCTTTCAACACACGAGGTTTACCGTAATATATGTCACCATACAAGACCGTAAGCTCTTACCTTACGTTTTCACCCTTACTCCGAAAAGCGGTATATTTTCTGTGGCACTTTCTGTCTGCTATTTTCATAGCAGCCTTCCCGTTAGGAAGCGTGTTGCTCTATGTTGCCCGGACTTTCCTCTCCTCCCAAAAAAGAGCAGCGATAGAACCAGTTTGCTTCTGCGCAAAAGTAGCTATTTTACTCGGATAAACCCGAATTTCTTTTCAATTTCGAAAAGACCATTCATTTTGCATCACAGGCATAAAAATCTACGCAATTAACTTGCGTAGATAAAGAAAGTTTTTGTATTTTCAATCTATCAAAAAAAGCATGGCACTCAATAAACTAGCTCTTATACGGTATAAAACGATTGACCATTGTCTTCGTTTACGACATCGGAAATGGACCTTGGAAGATCTTATGGAAAAGGTTTCCGATGCACTCTATGAATTTGAAGGAATCAAAAATGGGATAAGTAAACGCACCATACAAGGAGATATTCAACTCATGCGTAGCAATAAGCTCGGCTACAATGCGTCTATTGTCGTCTTGCATCGCAAATTCTACACCTATGAAGATCCCGACTATAGCATTAGCAATTCACCGATTTCCGTCGGTGACATGCAAAAAATGAAGGAGGCTGTAGAGGTACTTAAGCATGTGAGCGGTTTCTCCAGCTTTGATGAAATGAGCGATATTGTCGCACGACTTGAAGATAGCATCCATACAAAAAAGGACAATTCACCTTCTATTATACAAATGGAAAGCAACAATCTGCTAAAAGGCCTTTCTTTTATCAGCCCACTGCATCAAGCCATTCGTGAAAAAACGCCACTCCTGATCAGCTACCAATCGTTCAAAGCAATACAACAACAGGATCTCGTTTTCTCGCCCTATCTCCTAAAAGAATATCGTAATCGATGGTTTCTAATTGGTCAGCATAAAAAGAGTGAAGGATTGATGACACTAGCGCTCGATCGGATCAATGCTATCGAGGAAATGGGCAAAAATTCATACAGGGAATATACAGGGGTCGATTTCGAACGTTACTTTTCGGATGCTATAGGCGTAACGAAGACACAAAAGGACCGCGGGCACCGGGTGATATTGCAAGTCAATGCAAAAAATGCACCTTATGTAGCAACAAAACCCTTACATGCGTCACAGCAGATTTTAGACAAAAAGGAGGATGGTTCAATCTTAATTCGTATCGATGTTGTACTTAACTTTGAACTGGAAAGAGAAATTTTAGGTTTTGGCGAATCCATTAAAGTACTCTCCCCAAAAAAATTGCAAGCGAGAATAAAACAGCGCTTGGCTGCTGCCACACAACTCTATGCTGAGAAATCTGTCGATTAAACGTCAAATTCAAGCCCTCTCGCTACCTCTCCAAAAATGCCTAAATATCTTGGGCGATGGCATAACCACTTGCCCAAGCCCATTGGAAATTATAACCGCCAAGCCATCCCGTAATATCAACAGTCTCCCCTCCAAAATAAAGGCCTTCAACTTTTTTAGACATTAAGGTCTTGGGATGCAGTTCTTCCGTTGAAACTCCTCCACGCATAACCTCAGCTTTATCATACCCCTTATCTCCCGCAGGTTTTACCTTGAAGCGATGAATAGTATCGACAATCAATTTCGCATCAGCTTTACTAAGTGAGGCAATTTTGGTATCCAAGGCTAAAAATTTCCCAAGGGCATCGACCAATTTTCTGCTGAAATAATCGTTTAGCAATTGTGAAACAAGTCTTTTCCCGCCGTATTGCCGCTCTTGTTTAATCAGATTATCTAAATTAAAATTAGGCAGTAGATCAATCGTAATCTCCTGTCCCGGTCTCCAATAACTTGATATCTGAAGAATTGCAGGTCCGCTTAACCCCCAGTGCGTAAAAAGAATATTCTCTTCAAAAGACATTCCGGCAACAGACACTTTCGAGAACACCGAATTTCCAGCCAAAGAACTATACCAATCAGCATCTTTTCCAGTTATTGTCAAAGGGACTAGTGCAGGCGCTGTACCGACGACATTCAAACCAAATTGTTTGGCTAGGCGTAATCCAAAGTCCGAAGCGCCGAGTTTTTGGACCGGAAGCCCACCGGAAGAAATAACAACTTTATGTGCATGATATCGGGACTCACCTTTTGCATTTTCTACCGTTACCATAAAGCCATTATCGTTTTTTTCTACAGATTTCACCAAGGTATTCAATGCAATATCCTGCCCTGTCTCGTATAAAATTTTTGAAAATACAGCAACGATATCTTTTGCTTTATTGGTCTCTGGAAACAACTGGCCCAGTGTTTTTTCCTGCCCTACAATACCATACTGTTCAAAAAATGTAATGGTATCGTCCACTGTCCATTGTTTGAATATACCATGTAAAAAATCTGGATTTTCAGAAATGAAATTAGCGGGACTATTACCGATATTTGTATAATTACAGCGTCCGCCTCCGGAAATCAAGATCTTCGCGCCGACCTTATCGTTTCGTTCAAGGACCAAGGTCTTCTTTCCAATCAGCCCTGCTTGGGCTGCACACATCAAACCACAGGCTCCCCCCCCAATAATGATAGCATCGTATAGTATACTCACAGCAACAATCTAATAAGCAATCAATGTATTTTCAACAGAAACAACTCTTCGTTCCAATTGACTCTGATATCCCAATTCAATAATTTTAATGACATCCCGTGCCTGCTCTGCCGATGCGATCAAGGTAGTTTTGCCCAATATACTATCCGCAACGTTCTGATAAAAATCAGGATAAGAACCTATTTCAGAAGGAACCATTTCTTCAATGTCATTCCCCTGTTCAACGATATTGAGCTTGCCGTATAGACTTGGGTCTTCTTGTCCCCAGGTTGGATCCTCATCAGGAAATTTGCCATCACGCAGTAAGGCTTCCTGTGGGTCGACACCATATTTTACAAAATTTCCGTTCATTCCAAAGACACGATAACGTGCTGTGGGTTCTTTTGCAAGCATAGAACCTTTCAGAGATACCCGTAAGTTATCGTAGTACAATAGGCAGTCGAAATTGTCAATGGTTTTCGCATGATCCCGTTGGACAGCCAAATCTGCAAAGACAGCATGCGGCTTTCCAAATAACTGCAAAGCCTGGTCGATGAGATGTGGCCCCAGGTCATAAAATATGCCCGAACCCGGTAAATTTTCCTCTCGCCATGCGTTAGGTCGCAAATAATTACGAAAACGATCAAACCTTGATTCCAAATTTACAATCCGTCCCAACCTTCCACTTTTGACCACTTTCTCCACTGTCCGATAGTCTGAGTTGAACCTTAAATTATGGTAGGGTGCCAAGACCAGATTTTTCTCCTTAGCCAGAGCGATAAGCTCATCGGCCTGCTCGACACTATTGGTAAAGGGTTTTTCTACGACAACGTGTTTTCCTGCTTCCAATGCACGTTTTGCGAAAGGATAATGCATTTCATTGGACGTTGCAATCACGACTAAATCAATGGTTGCATCATTAAAAATATCATCTGCAGACAAAGCAATTTCTGCCTGTGGATAGCGTTCCTTTAGCAAACTTTGCTGATCTGCTTTCCGAGCAGTCACTTTAACAAGAGCCAGTTCAGCTATCGAACGCATCACGGGAGCGTGAAAAACCTGACCTGAAATTCCAAAACCGATAAGTCCTACGCGAATTTTCTTCATAGTATTACATTCTTTCAGGTACACGAATACCCAATAAGTTCATTCCTTTGGCAATAACCTTTGCCGCAGAAGCCGAAAGGTGCAATCTAAAGTTTTTCACATCATGATCTTCCGCTTTCAAGATGGTTTCTTCATGATAGAATTTATTATAAAACTTGGCTACCTCATAGATATAATTTGCCAATTGTGCAGGACTGAACTCTTGCGCAGAAGCTTCAATAATCTCCGGAAATGCACCCAGTTGTTGAATTAAGTCACGTTCGTAAGAGGAAATCGTCGCCGGTACAGACACAGCACTATCAAAATCGAATTCAGCCTTACTTAAAACAGATTTGATACGAGCATGCGTGTATTGAATAAACGGTCCTGTATGACCTTGAAAATCGACAGATTCATTTGGATCAAACAACAGGCGTTTTTTAGGATCCACTTTCAATAGAAAATATTTCAGTGCGCCCATTCCAATCGTATCGTACAGAACGGCTTTTGATTCCTCGTCCAATCCTTCAGTCTTGCCAAGTTCCTCAGTACGTTCCTGAGCGGTCTTAAGCATCTCAGCCATTAAATCATCCGCGTCAACAACTGTTCCCTCCCGTGATTTCATTTTACCTGAAGGAAGATCGACCATCCCATACGATAAATGGAACAATCCGTCGGCCCAAGCTTTACCAAGTTTTTTTAAGATTAAGAACAATACCTTGAAATGGTAATCCTGTTCGTTACCGACAACATAAATAGAATCATTCATTTTGAATTCATCATATTTCAATTGTGCAGTCCCCAAATCTTGTGTAATATAGACAGAAGTACCGTCGCCACGAAGCACAAGCTTCTGATCCAATCCTTCGTCTGTTAGATCAATCCATACGGAGTTATCCTCTTTTTTAAAGAAAACCCCTTTATCTAAACCTTCCTGAATAATATCTTTACCCAGCAAGTATGTATTGGATTCATAATAATATTTATCGAAGTCGACGCCTAATTGTTTATAGGTCTTTTCAAACCCAGCGTACACCCAGCTGTTCATGGTTTTCCACAGTGAGATCACCTCTTCATTACCAGCTTCCCATTGTTGCAACATCGCTTGTGCTTCCTTCATCAAAGGTGCATTTTTCTTTGCCTCATCTTCGGTCTGCCCTTCAGCCTTCAATGCCTCGATTTCCTGTTTATATGTTTTGTCAAAGACAACGTAATATTTTCCGACAAGGTGGTCCCCTTTAAGTCCAGTAGACTCGGGTGTCTCACCGTTACCAAATTTTTGCCAAGCCAACATCGACTTACAAATATGAATACCGCGATCGTTCACCAAATTTGCTTTGATCACATCATAACCATAAGCTTTTAGGATTTCCGCAACAGAATATCCTAATAAATTATTACGGATATGTCCCAAATGCAGCGGTTTATTGGTATTTGGAGAAGAATATTCAACCATCAGTTTTTTTCCATTCGCAGGAAATACACCAAAGTCCTTCGCCGTTATGGTCTGATTCAACAACGTGATCCAGTAAGCATCAGAAAGAACAATATTCAAAAAGCCTTTTATCAC
>NZ_DKSP01000115.1:29347-30103 GCF_002472745.1 Sphingobacterium sp. UBA7253
GCTGTTGCAAATATGCACCGATTTCCTTTCCGGTTTGTTCCGGAGAAGATTTCGAAAAGCGCGTTACGGGAAAAGTTACGATTGTAATTTGTCCTTCAAACTCCTTTCGGGTAGCTTGTAAAGCAATTTGATTTTCTAAAATATCTGCATTGTAAAGCTCTTTTACTGCCTGTACAGTGACTTCAACAAGTCGCTTTTGAATAGAATTTGCCATTTAATGATTTTGTAATTTTTACAACTTCCTGATAGTGAATTGGAAATAAATAACATTCCTTATTTAGGTATTCACCATTAAAGTATATCTTTGCAAAAATAATAAAAAATGCAGAGCTATCAGGAATTTCTTGACTTAAGTGTTGGTTTTCCGCAAGACGGATTCGAAATCATCGACGACGAATTGTATTTCCACGATTTGAATTTAATGGAAATGATAGAAACGTACGGTACGCCGTTACGTTTTACCTATTTGCCTATCGTCAGCAAAAAAATTCAGCAAGCGAAAATCCTCTTTCAGACCGCAATTCTGAAACACAACTATCGCGGATCTTACAAATATTGTTATTGTACCAAATCATCCCATTTCAAGCACATCGTAGAGGAAGCTTTGAAAAATGATATCCACCTGGAAACTTCATCTGCATTTGACATGCCGATGATCGATTCATTGGAAAGACAGGGCACAGTAACGAAAGACATTACAGTGATCTGTAATGGATTCAAAACCTACCAGTACAAACAATATATTGTCGATATGAT
>NZ_DKSP01000115.1:30250-45691 GCF_002472745.1 Sphingobacterium sp. UBA7253
ACAATATATTGTCGATATGATCCACGACGGATATAAAAACATTATACCGGTACTGGATAACAAAGAGGAGTTTAACCTTTATGATGATGAAATCGAATTGGATGAGCCTTGTGCTTTAGGTATCCGTGTTGCTTCCGAGGAGCAGCCAGATTCTCAATTCTATACATCTCGCCTAGGGATTCGCCAAGAAGACGTCGTTGAATTCTATAACAACAAGATCGCCGACAATCCAAACTTTAAAGTAAAGTTACTTCACTTTTTCATTAATTCGGGTATCTCGGACACCCCGTATTACTGGAACGAATTAGAGAAATACGTTACTTTATATTGTAAATTCAAGAAAGTAAATCCGGATTTAGATACCCTAGATATCGGTGGTGGAATGCCATTTAAGGATTCACTGGTACACGACTTTGATTACGAGTATATGGTCAATGAGATTGTCAATCGTATCAAACAAATCTGTGCGCACCATGAGGTAATGGAACCAGATATTATTACTGAATTTGGCAAATATACTGTTGCTGAAGCATCAGGTATTCTCTATAAAGTCTTGGGACGCAAGCAACAAAACGATCGCGAACGTTGGTTTATGATTGACGGTTCATTCATTACAAATCTACCGGATGTATGGGCATTGAACCAAAAATATATTCTATTGCCGATCAATAACTGGGATTCAGAATATGAACGCGTCAATTTAGGTGGAATCACATGCGATGGACAGGATTACTACAATCAGGAGGCGCACATGAACTCGGTATTTATGCCGAAGACCCGTAAGGTGCAATACTTGGGCTTCTTTCATACAGGAGCATATCAAGATGTATTAAGCGGATATGGTGGAATCCACCACTGCTTACTTCCTTCACCCAAACATGTGCTTGTACGCCGCAATAGAGATGAAACATTCAACTACGAGGTGTTTGGTGAGGAGCAAAACTCCAAACAAGTCATGAAATTATTAGGCTATCAATAAGATATTCTACAGGAGCAAGACCTCTTTTTAATTGCGGAATAAAATATCCTTGTAGAAAAAGAATGGTTTTAAGCCCATATAAAAAGGTCTCGATCGTAAGAACGAGACCTTTTTATTTTCAGTCGATCCTATAACTGACTAGCTGGATTAAATCAAATTCGAACACCAAAGTCATAGACACAACCCGATATCCGTCACTGGAAACAACGAAGGTAAGCCTTGAATTAAATTTAAAAATAACACGGACTTTATCCGTACCTAATAGGGACTTCATAGGGACCTCATTCGGATGAATGCGTATAAAACACCTGTTAATTCCGATTAAGCTTATGCGGAAATTCGGATAATTTAGTATGCTGATCACCAATCTTTCCCGACTTGCTGTACAAAGAAATGCTAAGTTTTACGGGATTAAACCCTTATCCGATCTTCCAATTTATTACATCAAAACAAAAGCCACTTAAAAGGGGCTTTTGTTTTATTTACGCACTATTGTTAATTTAGTGCAGAATAGCAATATGATAGTCGGTAATTTTTATTTTGCGACCCAAGCTTTAAAGAAATTAAGCACTTTTTCTTCATCATAGCCTTTCCCTTTTTCCAGGCTGCCACTTTCCTGTACATGCAATGTTTTTCCATTTCTATCCAAAACAATAAAAAATGGATAACCTAGTTTATTCCCTTCAGGAGCATACTTTTGAAACACAGCCTCATTTTTATTCTCTTTTGAATAATTGAGGTGATAATAGAGGAAATGACTCTTTAACAACTTGTCGACACTCGCCGTATTATGGATATAATCATTAAACCTTAAACACCAGACACACCAATTCCCACCAGCCTGGATGATGATATTTTTCTTTTCTTTCTTTGCCTGAACCAATAGTTGATCAATATCATTCTGCGCATTAGCGTCTGGATTGTAAGGCTTTGAAACATCCTGAGCTGTAGCAAGCTGCTGTGAGAACGCTTTGGACTGTACGAGTACCGTCCCAAAAAACACGATAGCTCCACACAGTAATAATCTTATATTTCTCATCATAAATAAATTAAATAGTGATCTAAAATTACAAAATCATTTTCCCAAACCAAAACATAAGCAGCATATTATGGTTAAACATTATATAGCTATTGACCATGAAAAAAAACACCCAAGATCACAACAGACCTTATTTCAGCGGGGTTTATAAAAACGCGATTAAGTCGTACACACATCAGCTTAAGCGATCAGAATGTAGTCATTATTAAAGACAACTCCATTGTGGAGAAGTAAAAAAACAACCTGTTGATACGCCATATCCTGTCACTGGTAAAAACTAGGAAGGCTTCCTTTTGCTAAAATAAAAACAAAACAAAACAAAAACAAACACCTTACCTTAACATAAATATTATTTAATTTCCTTTAAAATTCAACAAATATAGCATAACTTAGTATAAAGGAAGTAGTAAAACAAGTACAGAAGATTCACTACAAAAATCCAAAACGAAACAAAATGAAACACCAAGAATTCAAAAGGTCAAAACTGATAGAAAAAATAAGAGATACGAGCGCATGGGATGTTATCGTCATAGGTGGCGGCGCCAGCGGATTGGGTGTTGCATTAGATGCCTTAAGCCGAGGGTTCAAAACAATCTTGTTGGAGCAGGTTGATTTTGCAAAAGGGACTTCGAGCAAGGCAACAAAGCTTGTTCACGGCGGTGTACGTTACTTGGCTCAGGGCGACATCTCCCTGGTTAAAGAAGCGCTTCACGAAAGAGGTTTACTTCAAAAAAACGCTCCCCATCTTGTCAAAAATCAATCCTTTATCATCCCCAATTACAGTTGGTTCGATGGCCCATTCTATACCATAGGAATGAAAATATATGACCTGCTGGCAGGTAAATTAAGTTTGGGAAAATCCATTCATATCAACAAAGAAGAAACCCTTAACCGCATAAGCACCGTTAGACCTAAAGGGCTATATGGCGGCGTGGTTTATCAAGACGGACAATTTGACGATTCAAGACTTGCGCTCAACGTTGCGCAAACCTGTATTCAAATGGGCGGCGTCGCGCTGAATTACGTAAGAGTCAATAACCTCACCAAAGATAGCGATGGGCGAATAAATGGTGTCATCGCTAATGACACCGAAACGGGTGAAGTTTTCACCATACAAGGCAAGGCTGTTATCAATGCTACAGGAATATTTGTCGATGACATCCTAAAAATGGACAGACCGGAAGCAAAACAAATGGTACGTCCCAGCCAAGGGGTTCACCTGGTATTTGATAAATCCTTTCTTCCTGGCGACGATGCCATTATGATTCCAAAAACGGATGATGGACGGGTCCTTTTCCTGGTACCCTGGCACAATCGAGTCATTGCGGGAACAACGGACACCCCTATAGACGAGCATAGCCTTGAGCCGGTAGCTTTGGAGCAGGAGATTGATTTTATTCTGAAAACTGCGGGACGCTACCTGACAAAACAACCAACAAGAGCGGATGCATTGGCCGTATTCGCCGGCCTACGTCCGCTGGCAGCCCCTACAGGCAACTCCAACAAAACCAAAGAGATCTCACGAAGCCACAAGGTTATCGTCAGCGACTCCAAATTACTTACTTTAACGGGTGGAAAGTGGACAACATTCCGTCGAATGGGCCAAGATACCATCGACAAAGCGATAAAAATTGGTTGTTTGCCACAAAAAGAAAGCCGGTCTGCCAGTCAAAAGATTTATAGCGCCATTCCGACATCAGACAGAAGCAATCATATGTATATTTATGGCGCCGACCAAGAAGCGATCAACGCATTGACGCAGGAAAATCCGGAATGGAACGAAAAATTAATAGCACATCTTGAATTCAAAAAGGCTGAAGTTGTTTGGGCAGCACGCAATGAACTTGCCAGAACTGTGGAAGATGTCCTATCGCGTCGGGTAAGAATGCTATTTCTTGATGCGAAAGCTGCAATTGAAGCCGCTCCTGAAGTCGCAAAAATACTCGCACAGGAGCTGGAAAAAGATCAAGATTGGCAAAATGATCAAATAGCGCATTTTCAAAAAGTTGCAAAAAATTATATCTTAAAGTAATACAAAAAATAACCAGCAATACTCAATTACTCAATTATGGAACAACAATACATCTTGGCGATGGATCAAGGCACCACCAGCTCCAGAGCTATAATTTTTGATAAGGACAGAAATATAGTCTCCATTGCCCAGAAGGAATTTACACAAATATTCCCACAACCGGGATGGGTCGAACATGATCCACATGAAATCTGGTCAACGCAGGCAGGTGTCACAGCAGAAGCAACCACAAAGGCAGGATTAAACGGCAAAAATATTGCCGCCATTGGTATTACCAATCAACGCGAAACTGTGGTTGTTTGGGACAAAGAAACAGGAAAACCCATCTACAATGCCATTGTATGGCAAGATAAACGCACCGCAGATTATTGCGACGAGTTACGCAGCTCCGGAAAACATGAGCTGATCCAGGAGAAAACAGGCCTGATATTAGACCCCTATTTTTCTGCGACCAAAATAAAATGGATTCTGGATAACGTGGAGGGTGCACGGGAAAAAGCACAAAACGGGGAATTAATCTGTGGAACTATTGACACTTGGCTCGTCTGGAACCTCACGCGTGGCGATGCACACATCACAGATGTAACGAACGCTTCCCGCACCTTACTCTTTAACATCCATAGCATGGAATGGGACAAGGAGCTACTCGAATTATTTGACATCCCCGCTGCCATGCTGCCCGAAGTAAAAGAAAGCAGTGAAATATATGGGGAATCCCGGACAACCATTTTTGCACACAAAGTCAAGATTGCAGGAATTGCCGGCGATCAGCAGGCAGCACTTTTCGGACAGCAATGTATTGAAAAAGGGATGGTCAAAAACACGTACGGCACTGGATGTTTTATGTTAATGAACATCGGTGATAAACCAATCCGTTCAAAGAATAACCTTTTAACTACTGTCGCCTGGAAAATCAACGGGAAAACAGAATATGCCCTGGAGGGAAGCATCTTTATCGGTGGCGCACTGGTCCAATGGCTACGCGACAATCTCAACATCATCTACAAATCAGCGGACGTAGAGCAATTAGCACTTACAGAGAAGGATAACGGCGGCCTCACATTCATCCCTACCTTTGCTGGACTGGGAGCGCCGTACTGGAATGCTCGTGCACAAGGGACGCTATTTGGTCTGACGCGCGCGACCACCAATGGACATATAGCACGCGCCTCACTAGAGGCAATCTCCCTCCAGACACGTGATGTACTGCAAGCAATGGAAGCAGATAGTGGCATACCGATCAAAGAACTACGTGTAGATGGCGGTGCAACGGCAAATAACCTACTCATGCAGATTCAGGCCAATGTGCTTAACAGCAAAGTTGTACGCCCTAAAATCACAGAAACTACAGCTTTGGGGGCAGCATACCTCGCAGGACTGGCCGTGGGATTCTGGAAAAATAAGGATGAGATATCAAAGTTTTGGGCACAGGATCGTATATTTGAACCTGAAGCAGAGCAAGAAGAGCAAACAAAAAAAATCATTAAGCTCTGGACCAAGGGTGTCAAAGCATTACAGTACTGGACCGAAAACTAACCAACAAGCATGAACCATTATTTAGCAGAATTTATCGGCACAACCCTCCTCCTTCTTTTAGGCAATGGGGTTGTGGCCAACGTTATCTTGAAAGGAACAAAGGGAGAAAATGGTGGCTGGATTGTAATCACCACCGCATGGGCACTTGCAGTTTATGTCGGTGTTGTATTTGCTGGCCCCTATACCGGAGCCCACCTCAATCCTGCGGTAACCATTGCCGTCGCTCTCAATCATGGTCTTCCCTGGATGGAAGTACCTGGCTATATTCTCGCGCAAATTGCCGGTGGTTTCTGTGGCGCCATGTTAACCTACATCATGCACAAAGACCATTTCGATGCAACAGCAGACCCAACCACCAAACTTGGTGTTTTCGCTACGATACCCAACATCCGAAATACGTCAACAAATCTGGCAAGTGAAATCATTGGAACCTTTGTTTTGATTTTTGTTATTTTCTTCATAACAGGACAAGATGTGACCATCGACGGAAAAACAGCTCCTATTGGCATGGGCTCTCTTGGTGCTATACCCGTTGCATTTCTCGTATGGGCCATCGGCCTCTCGCTAGGTGGAACTACGGGATATGCCATCAATCCTGCCCGGGATTTGGGGCCGCGCTTATTTCATGCCCTTTGGCCAATCAAAGGAAAAGGAAGCTCCGACTGGTCTTATGCCTGGATTCCAATCCTAGGACCTGTCTTGGGCGCTATTTTAGCCTTTGCACTTTATACCTGTATAAAACCGGCCTAATCAAGGTCGCTGTACCTACAAAATAAAGGGGGATTCAATAATTGAATTCCCCTTTATTTTGTTATCCACGTTTGGGTTTTCTATGACCGTATTCACGATCCCGATCAAACGTATTCATATGACGTTCCTTTTTCACAGGATACACGTCATCAATTACAATCAGTATACCTTTTTCTTCTACCGTACCAAACTCGTCATTACGCGCAGTGCCAAATGATTTCATCGTAGGCGATAGGTTCATATATGTATTTATCAACGGTGGAATATTCTCGCCCAATGCTCTCACATGACTATTTAACACCTTATATCCTTCTTTATAATCCAGTCCATCAAACACGCCTACAAAACGTTCGTAATCATTTTTGATTTCCAATTCCGGAAGAGGAAGCACCAATTTATCATGATCAGGAAAATAGTAATCCATAAAATAAAGCAACATATCCCGTGCATCTTTATTGTAATGTGGATACATGGTCACTTTACCAAAGAGGTATTTAATTTCAGGGTTAAGCATCACCAAAGCCCCTAAACCGTCCCAAAGATTGTCCAAAGAAAAAATTCCTTTTCTATTGTCGATGGCTGGTTGGTATTTAGGCTGTACAAACGATCTTCCTAATTCTATGGTGTAAGGTAGATATTCGTTCGTGAACAATTCGGAAAACTGAAAATAATGTGCTGTTGATAAATTGGGTATACCATTTACTTCACCAGCCTCAGCACATTTGATTACCCTATAACCGGCAACCACTTCTTCATCTTCGGGATTCCATGCGATCAACTGATCGTAACAATCTTCGCATGTATCATTTTCATCGATATCAATTGAAAGTCCTGTACCTCCCCCTGCTCCACGAAAAGTCAACTCTCGCAAACGCCCAATTTCACGCATGACATTTGGCGAATTATGATAGTTGATTAAATATATCTCGTTATTTCCATTGTTGGTATATCGTAAGAAGACGTCTTTATTCAATTCGGTCTTCAATAATTCTCTATCAACTGGAGGTATAATTTCTTGCATAAATTCTATTTTTCTTGAGCCAATCCATAAACCCTTCTTTTCACTTCCTCAGCCCAAGTTTTTTCGTTTTTTGATTGATCAAACGCTGTATAAGGGATTCTTTCTCCTACTATAATATTGACGGTATGTCCGCGTTGGGCAAACATTTCATCAGGTAAATATAACATTTCAATGTTTACCTTGAGACCCAATTTCTGTCTAAGCCTTGCAAAATTATAAAAAAACTTAGAGTTTTTACCGTCAATCAACACCGGAATGACATCTTTTTTATATTTTTTTGATTTGCTAATAAAACTTTTTTTCCATTCGAGGTCTTCTATACGACCATCGTTTTGTTTTCTGGAAACCAAACCTGCAGGAAATACCAGTAGCGCATCGTCCGCTCCATAGGCCTCCTCAATCGCAGAGATCGCCTGTTTCCCTTGCCCCCCTAACTTATTGACACCGACAAACAAAGGTCTCAAATTACCTATATTTAAAAGAATATCATTAACCAAGAACTTCACATCGCGCCTATATTTACCTATAGCGTGCATAAATGCAATACCATCCAATCCGCCCAAAGGGTGATTGGACGCAAAAATAACCGGATCCGATACGGGGATATTTTCTGCCCCATACAAATTGACCTTGACATCCAGATCGTTGATCAATGCATCAACAAAATCCAAGCCTTGAAGATCTGCAAAGCGCGTCATAATATCATTTATCTCGTCCTCATGAATTGTCCTTTTTAAATAATTAAGTAAAAAAGACGGAATCCATTTAGCAAGCCCCGCATTTTTTTTGTGAATAACTTCACGTATATCAATAAACTTTTTACTCTCGCTTGTGATCATCAATCTTACTGTTCCAATTAAAAATACTTCTCCTCCATTTAGGCCCCGTTTTATGCCTATTCCAATTCGTTGACAAAAATAATAACAGAATGGTAATAAAAGTACAATTTTAAACTTTAAAATTGTACTTATTTGCAATTATGTAATCTTTCGCTGTTCTTCGTATTTTAGGTATTACAAGCAATCAATGAATTAAGCATAAATCTGATCTGTAAAATTTCTTTTCACCTACTTTTTTTATTAAGTTTGAGTATGCTAATAAGTCAATTTCTTTCAAATGCTGATTTCAGTATTCAAAATGCTGATTCAATACAACAAGCGCTAGAGAAGCTGCAAGATATGCTTTGTAAAGAATTAGTCGTTTTAAATGGTGACGACTATATTGGCCTGGTTAATGAAACCATCTTATTGGATGCGGAAGATGAAGACGCTCCCCTTTCATCCATAAAAATAAATACAGCCCCCATACAGCTGAAGTTTAATCAACACCCCTACGATGCCTTGGTGATGATAACTGTATATAATAGTACAATCATTCCTGTTTTAGATCAAGACAACAAATATATTGGTGTGTCAACGCAATTAGATATATTAAAGGCAATAAGTTCAATTCAATCGCAAAATGAATCTGGGGCTATTATTGTGTTGGCAATTGGCTTACATGATTTTTCACTTTCACAGATTGCGCACCTTGTTGAAAGTGACAATTGCAGAATACTTAATTGTGCGACCAAAATAAATTTGGAAAGTGACCATATTGAAGTTACCCTTAAAGTCGACAAGTCAAACATTAATGCATTACTGAATTCATTCCTAAGACACAACTATTTAGTTCTTGAAACCCATAATACCATAGCTGCATTTGACGACACTGCCGACCGTTATCAGCAGCTTATGAATTATATTAACATTTGATTAGGATTAGTTTTTTCTCATCTTTGCCCCATAAATTGAAAACAATATGAGAATCGCAATATATGGAAGAGAGTTTCAGCCCTCTGTTATACCACATGTGAAACACTTATTTGAATATCTTGTCGATAAAAATATTGAGATCTGGGTCTATGATCCATTTCATGAATTTCTGCTGTCACAATTTGAATGTGCCTTTAATTTCTCAACATACAATACCTATCAAGAAATCAAAGACGATATTGACATTATGTTGAGTCTGGGCGGAGATGGAACCATGTTATCTGCTGTTTCCTTGATTAAAGACTCCGGAATTCCAATTGCAGGGATAAACTTTGGACGCCTCGGTTTTTTAGCTTCCATCAATAAAAATGATTTTGAAGATGCTATCGACGCTATACTGAACCAACGTTTTACGATACAGAAGCGCGTGTTGCTCTCTGTTGAATCTGAACAGGTTAATTTGTTCCAAGGCAATCACTATGCGCTCAATGATATTACCGTATTTCGTTATGACAGCTCGGCCATGATTACGGTCAATGCACGCATCAATGGCGAACTACTGAATTCATACTGGGCAGATGGACTAATTATCGCTACACCTACCGGATCCACAGCCTATTCATTGAGTTGCGGCGGACCTATTATTATGCCAGAAAGCGGCAATTTTGTCATTACCCCCATCTCTCCGCACAACCTCAATGTGAGACCCATTGTCATCTCAAATCAGTTTACCCTTGAATTGGAAATAGAGAGTCGAAGCAATCAATACATCCTTAGCTGTGATTCCAAAAACGAATCCATTGATACATCTGTAAAATTAACCATTAAACAGGCTCCATTTACTATTAATCTCATTAGGCTCCCGCATGAAAGCTTTTTCAGCACGCTGCGGGAAAAATTACTTTGGGGTATCGATGTCAGAAACTATTAGGATATTAATAGCTTCGCACAGCCTCGCTTTGCACGCAGGAAAAGAGATAATCTGCTAGATGAAGATGTTTCAAACAATCTTTCTACATATTGTACTTCTGAATTTCCAATTAAAAATCGATATTTGGAAGAAATAAAGGAAGACGGAATAAGAATATCCATAATAGAAATCCAGGTGCAATAATTAATCAATGAAAAGTGCGTTAAACAAACAATAATCATTGATAGCAATACAGGAAACCAAAAATAGGTTTTAAAACGCCAAAATAGCATTTATGGCTAAGGTGTTAATTTTATTGAAAACAGCAAAAATGAGTTTTTTAGATCAGATAGATACTATTAAATTGCCACAGCATATAGCCATCATCATGGATGGCAATGGCCGTTGGGCAAAGCAGAAGGGGAAACTTCGTGTATTTGGGCATCAAAATGGTGTAAAAGCGGTACGAGAAGCATTAGAAGGATGTGTAAAAGCCAATATTAAATTTCTGACACTTTATGCATTTTCTGCAGAAAACTGGAATCGACCTAAACTTGAGGTGATGGCACTGATGGAACTATTGGTTACTTCCCTTAAAAAAGAAATCAAAACTTTTCAGGAGAATGGCGTCCGCTTGAATGTTATTGGTGATATCACCAAATTACCCTCAAATGCACAAAGAAAGCTGCAGGAAACCATTGAAGCAACGAAAGAAAATACACACTGTACATTGACATTGGCTTTGAGCTACAGTTCCCGACAAGAAATTGTGGACGCTGCCCGAAATCTAGCCCAACAAGTAAAAGATGGAAAACTCCATGCAGACGAAATTAACGATGAATTATTCGCTGCAAACCTCTATACACAAAATCTACCCGATCCTGACCTTCTGATACGTACCAGCGGAGAATTGAGAATAAGTAACTTCCTACTTTGGCAAATTGCCTATTCAGAATTATGCTTCCTAGATAAGATGTGGCCTGAGTTTACGAAAGAAGATTTATTTAAATCCATCGTCGATTATCAGCAACGCGAAAGAAGGTTTGGAAAAACAAGTGAACAGTTATAAAGATTTTATTAAATTTGACCACTGATTTGAAAAAAAGCAAGCTGGTTAAATTTTCTTAATTAACAAAAATTAACAAACGATTGGTGTACTTTAGCGCCAATAATTATAGATAAATGAAGCGTATACTACCCGTAATACTATTTTTTGGTCTCTCATCAATGCAGCTTGTCTACGGACAAGACAAAGGTGCTTTCAATTTAAATGACCCAGAAAAAATCAGCTATCTCAATCCTAAAAACTATGTAATTAGTGCTATTGATATAACTGGAACACAATTTTTAGATAAAAATGTATTAATTACGATCTCTAAATTGTCAGTAGGTCAATATTTGGAAGTTCCAAGTGAGGCGACTGCAAAAGTAGTGAAGGATATGATGGCTCAAGGCCTCTTTGATGATGTCGAATTATGGGCAGATAAAATTGAAGGTGAAAATATATTTTTGACCATCCGTGTAGTAGAACGTCCTCGTTTAACTCGTATTGATATCAACGGTCTAAGTAAAAGCCAGACCGAAGAAGTTCGCAAACGTTTAAATAGCAACACTGGTAAGATTGTCAACGAAAACTTGATGAACACCACACGTGGTACAATCCAACGGTTCTTAAAAGAAAAAGCTTTTTTATATCCGGAGATCACCCTAAAAACAGTGAAAGACTCGGCACAGGCTAATAATGAAATACTTATTGCCGATGTGGATAAAAAACATAAGGTAAGAGTCAAAAAAATGACTTTTACAGGGAATGAACATTTTTCTCAAAAAGAATTGAGAAAAATGGCCAAACCTATCAAGCAAAAAATGTGGTACCGTATTTTCGGTCCTGGAAAATTCAAGGAAGAAAAATACAAAGAAGGTAAAGAAAACCTAATCAAGAAAATGGCAGCCAAAGGCTATCGTGATGCGACGCTCTTGAAAGATACGGTTATTCGCGAGGGTGAAAAAAATGTGTTGGTTAATTTTGACATCTATGAAGGTCCTAAATATTATGTAGGTAATATTGTTTGGACAGGTAATGCGAAGTATTCTGACACCTTACTAAATAAAATTTTAGGTATCAAACGTGGTGATGTTTTTTCGGAAGAAAAATTAACAGCAAAATTGATGGGTCCTACAAAAAATAGTGATGACATCTCTTCAATCTATATGAACGATGGTTATCTTACGTTCTCAGTAGACCCCGAACAAACGCGTATTTACAACGATACCATCGATTTGAATTTACGTGTATATGAAGGTGCTCAATATACCATCAATAACGTTATTGTTAAAGGTAATGATGTAACCAACGACCGTGTTGTATTACGTTCTATTTATACAAAACCTGGTCAAAAATTCTCAAAAGAACAAATTATGCGCAGTGTGCGTGAGATTGCGCAGTTGGGAAATTTTGATGAGCAAAAGACAAACCCAGTACCGACAAATCTAAATTATGCGGATGGTACAGTGGACATTGTTTATAATGTTACTGAGAAACCTTCGGATCAGGTCGAACTTTCGGGTGGTTATGGTGCCGGTCAGATCATCGGTACCTTAGGTTTAACATTTAACAACTTCTCTACCAGCAATTTCTTTGACAAAAGTTCCTGGAAACCGCTACCACGTGGAGATGGACAGAAGTTGAGTGTCCGTGGTCAAACTTCGGGTAAACGTTATCAATCGTATAGTTTCTCTTTCTCCGAGCCTTGGTTAGGTGGTAAAAAACCAATTTATTTTGGTTTGAGCGCCTATACTTCGAGTTCATCATATGGTGGGTTTAACTACTATACTGGCGAGCAAATTGTTAAGGATTCCGAGTTGAACCGTATTTGGATGACTGGTATTACCGCAACATTAGGTAAACGCTTACAATGGCCAGACAACTGGTTCCAGGCAAATACTTCCTTGTCATTCCAACGTTATAAGCTTCAGAATTATGGAAATTACTTCCTATTTGATAATGGTACAGCCTATAACATCAACTTGACGCAAGAGTTTAGCCGTAATTCGATCGATGCTCCTATCTATCCTACTTCGGGTTCAAACATCAAATTCTCGGTGCAATTGACGCCTCCATATTCATTGTTCAACAACATTGATTATAAAAATGGTTCGGCTCAGGAACGCTACCGTTGGACAGAGTACCACAAATGGAAATTTGACTCGCAGTGGTATGCAAAAATTGCGGGAAAACTTGTTTTCAAAGCACAAGCTCAATTTGGTTTCTTGGGTAAATACTCCAGCAAAACTGAAATATCAACTTTCGAGCGTTTCAAAGTCGGTGGGGATGGTATGCAAGGGTTTGATTACCTACAAGGATCTGAAATTGTTGCGTTACGTGGTTATGCAAATGGTGTAATCATTCCTGAAGGAACACAAAATGTGAATGTGGCACGAAATTCAGGTAGTCCAATCTATACGAAATATCAAATGGAATTACGTCACCCGGTGATGTTAAATGATCAGGCAACAGTTTACGTATTGGCTTTCGCTGAAGCGGCAAATACCTGGAACAAGTTCACTGAATACAATCCATTTAAAGTACGTCGTTCTGCAGGTGTTGGTGCCCGTATCTTCTTACCGATCTTCGGTATGCTAGGAATAGATTACGGCCATGCATTCGACCCTATCCCGGGTTTACCGAGCAGTACATGGAAACAAAACTTTACATTTAGTATTATGCAAAATATGGGTGGATTCTAATCTTTGTTGATCCAATCCTGTCGAAATAAAATAAAAAGCTATCGCAAGAAATTGTAGATAGCTTTTTTGTTTTAAGATTATTTTCCAGTAAATCATGTATTTTTCTTTCATTTCCACCCGATCGGATTAAATGCCAAATCACCCTATATATCTTATAAATTTTCTTATATTGAGTGTCGTTATGATCACCGAAAAAAAGAAGCCATAAACAGCACCCAGGCAACTAGCATTGGAGCATTCTTCAACAAGTTAAATAGTGTTAAACCCGAGAAATATCTGTTAGATTGCTTCTTTTTTCTTATTTTTGAGCCGTAAATTTACGTAGAGCGGTTTTCTCGAATTAAACTTTTGGGATTATCCGAAGTCATAAGGTAAATTAGTGTTAAATAATAAAAGTATAGTCTATAAAAACTTACAGGAAATATGAAAAAAATATTGTTAGTTATAGCTTTTGTAGTCGTGAGTGCTACAGCAACATTTGCCCAACAACTTGCATATGCTGATTCAGAATATATCCTAAAACATATTCCTGAATATACGACTGCACAGAAACAGTTAGATGACCTTTCTAAGCAATGGCAGGAAGAAGTGGATCAGAAATATGCTGAGATTGAAAAACTATATCAGGCTTATCAAAAGGACCAGGTCTTATTAAATGAAGATATGCGTCGTCGCCGTGAGGATGAAATCGTGACAAGAGAAAAAGAAGTAAAAGACTATCAAAAACAAAAGTTTGGATTTGAAGGCGACCTCTTTAAAAGACGTACTCAATTGATGAAACCTATTCAAGACCGTGTAGCAAAAGCTATCCAAGATGTTGCTTCGGCGCAGGGAATTGATTTTATTATGGACAAGGGCAATGAGTCTACTTTTCTCTATGCCAATCCAAAATTGAATAAAAGTAATGATGTCATTACAAAATTAGGATATAAACCCAATCCGAGTCTTGCAAACTAAGCGGGAGTTTATTATCATTGTGGACACAAATAGTAATAGTAGTAATTAATTAGAAAACTAAAAGATTGCCATAAAGATGGCTCATTAGATTAAAATGAAAAGCATGAAAAATTTATTAAAGGGTGCGGTTGCTTTAGTGGCAGTATTTTTCTCAACTCAATTCGCAAATGCGCAGCAAAAAATTGGTCATATCAATTTTGCTGAAATTATTCAGTCTACATCTGAATTTAAAGCAGCTGAAGGGCAGTTGAAAACATTGAGCGATGGTAAAACCAAAGAAATTCAAGATATGGTTACCATCTATCAAACAAAACAAAAAGATGCAAACGATAAATTGCGTAACAGAAGTGAAGCAAATAAAGAAACTGTTGATCCAGAAATCAACAAAATAGGTCAAGAATTACAAGATATCCAAGCGCGTATTCAGACAGCACAACAAGCTGCTCAAGAAGACTTAAACAAAAAAGAAGAAGAATTAATTGCACCTATACACAGAAAAGTTGGTGAAGCTGTAAATGCTGTTTCTAAAGAAAAAGGCATGGCTTATGTATTTGATATTTCTAGTACAAATATTCCTTATTTCCAAGGTGGAGAAGACTTAACTGCTGCAGTAAAAACGAAATTAGGTATTTCAGCTACAGCTACTCCTGCTGCTCCAGCAAGAAAATAAGCTAGTAGACAAGGCAATAAAAAAGGGATTATCGATATCGATAATC
>NZ_DKSP01000115.1:45733-46438 GCF_002472745.1 Sphingobacterium sp. UBA7253
ATAATCCCTTTTTTATTGCCTATCTATTTTCCCAATGGCAAGTGAATCGCAATCAGCGTACAGCGCCGACAGCACCAAATACGCTCCAGTTCTACAGCCAAAAGAATAAGGGAAACTCAAAAGCTTATCGAATCAGTCAAATTATAGTGTAAATAAAAATCTGCTGCTTGATTTTCTTGCATTTACCAGCTAAATTGTAGATATTGGTTCGGAAAACAAACATATCTACCCTAATGAAAACTTCATGGTCCCAAATTTGTTCATTAACTGACGAATATAAGGTACCCAGGAAAGCTTCGTCGTTAAAATGATTTTATTCGCATGAAAAAGAAAGTAATTGAGGATAATCCTAAAAAAGAAAGAAAGGTAACTTCCGGTCCTATTCGCGACAAGGAACGCACCAAGGCGCGAATGATCGCTGCTGTCGGAAAGGTAATTCAGAAAAAAGGATACCATGCATTGAATGGGCCTAATATTGCTTTGGAATGTGGACTGAACAAAGCATTAATATGGAATTATTTTGGCGGTCTCGATCAACTGGTGGAAGCTTACCTAACACAAAAAGATTTCTGGCAAATCGGAGACAAGGGCGTATTGGAACAAATGATCACAAACCCGGGCTCCATCAGTATCTCCTTGATAGAAGAATTGCTTAAATCTCAATTTAACACCTTTTTGAAGGATAAGACGAAGCAAAAAGTTATT
>NZ_DKSP01000115.1:46482-49354 GCF_002472745.1 Sphingobacterium sp. UBA7253
AGACGAAGCAAAAAGTTATTCATTGGGGACTGGGCGAAAAAACAAAAGCGCTTAAAAATATAGCCGACAGAAGAGAATTGCTCGGCGAAGAACTATTTAAACATGTCGATTCAAAATTCGAAAACTCCGAAAACGACCTTAGAGCGACATTAGCGATTTTAGTCAGTTCAATTTATTATTTGAGCCTTCAGGCAAAATCTACAGGTAGTACATTTTGCGGTATTGATGTAAATACCGAAGCAGGAAAAGAACGAATTCAGAAAACGATGCGTAAAATATTAGAACAGACATTTTCTGATGTTGAGCTGTAGTCTACTCAGATACAACTAGAGAAAACGTCCAAGAAGAAATAATTCCTTCTTGGACGTTTTTCATTACAGCCTAAATTCACCATTAAAAATTTCCAATAATTTATCGTGTTAGGTCCTCATTTTTGATTTATTTTTACTATGTTAGCATAACAAAATAATATAGTATATTTGTTTATAACCAAGATACAAGCATATGATAGGTCAACTAATATTTGCGGTTTGTTTCGCTGTAGCATTGTTTCTTTTTAGCAAAAATGCACAACAGATTTATCGTAATATCAAGCTAGGCAGACCGGCAGATCGTTCGGACAGATCCGCGGAGCGTTGGAAAATGATGTTCCTCGTCGCCTTTGGTCAAAAGAAAATGTTTAAGCGTATTTTCCCCGCAGTCCTACATTTATTTGTATACCTTGGATTTGTCATCATCAATATTGAGATGTTGGAGATTGTCATCGACGGGCTTTTTGGTACACATCGTATCTTTTCATTTCTAGGGAGTTTTTATAATTTCCTGATTGGGGCATTTGAATGGCTCGCGCTGGGTGTACTGGTATCCTGTCTCATCTTTTTATTTCGGAGAAATATTGCTAAAGTAGCTCGCTTAAATAGCGCGGAATTGAAACATTGGCCCAAGACGGATGCAAATATTATTTTAATCACAGAGATTCTTTTAATGTCGGCTTTCCTGCTGATGAACGCTTCTGATCTTAAATTGCAACTCTATGGCTTTGCACATTTTAAATCGGCAGGTTCCTTTCCAGTAAGCCATTATCTTCTTCCATACCTTCCTACTTCGACGGAGGCCTTATTTTTAATAGAGCGGTCTTGTTGGTGGTTTCATATCCTAGGTGTACTTGCCTTCTTAAACTACCTCCCCTATTCCAAGCACCTTCATATTATTTTGGCTTTTCCGAACACCTATTTTTCTAATCTGAACGCAAAAGGCAAACTATCCAATATGCCAGCTGTGACCAATGAGGTTAAGGCAATGCTTGATCCGAGTTTCACCCCGCCTCCAGCAGATGCAAATGCACGCTTTGGAGCCAAAGATGTCCAGGATTTAACCTGGAAGAGCTTATTGGATGCATATACCTGTACTGAATGTGGACGTTGTACATCTTCCTGCCCCGCAAATATAACGGGAAAGCTGCTGTCCCCACGAAAAATCATGATGGATACACGGGATCGACTCACTGAAGTCGGTACGAATATCAAAACAAATGGAAGCTTTCAGGATGACGGAAAATCTCTCATTGACACTTACATCAGTCGAGAAGAGTTATGGGCCTGTACAAGCTGTAATGCATGTGTAGAACAATGCCCGGTCAATATTAATCCTTTGGATATTATTATTGAGCTACGCCGCTTTGCTGTTATGGAAGAATCACAAGCTCCTGCGAGTATTAACAATATGTTTGGAAATATTGAGAACAATGGTGCCCCATGGAAATATGCGCAATTGGACCGCGCCAATTGGACTCAACAACAATAGTTTTATGATGGAAAATGAATTAAAAGTTCCCACAGTTGCAGAACTGTTGGCCAAAGGAGAAACTCCTGATATACTATTTTGGGTAGGTTGTGCAGGGAGTTTTGACGAACGTGCACAGAAAATTACGCGCGATATCTGCAGAATATTACAACATGTCGGTTTAAAATATGCCATCTTAGGTACAGAAGAAAGTTGTACAGGTGATCCTGCCAAAAGAAGTGGAAACGAATTTCTATTTCAAATGCAGGCCATGATGAACATCGAAGTACTCAATGGCTATGAAATCAAAAAAATAGTAACGGCTTGCCCACACTGTTTCAATACCTTGAAAAATGAGTATCCATCCCTAGGTGGTAACTATGAGGTCATTCATCATACACAATTGATCCAAAACCTGATCGATGAAGGAAAATTAAAACCAGCGGATAACAACGTATTCAAAGGAAAGAAGATAACCTATCATGATCCCTGTTATCTTGGCCGTGCAAATGAGGTCTATGAGGCACCGAGAAAAGTATTGGAAAGCTTGGATACCCAGTTGATCGAACTGAAACGTTGTAAGAGCAATGGACTTTGCTGTGGTGCTGGGGGCGGACAAATGTTCAAAGAACCAGAGCCCGGAGCAAAAGACATTAACATCGAACGTATCGAAGAAGTCATCGATGCAAAGCCTCAAGTTGTCGCTGCAGCATGTCCTTTCTGTATGACGATGTTAAAAGATGGCGTAAAAATAAAAGAAAAAGAATCAGAGATTGAGGTGTTGGACATTGCGGAAATAACTGCCCGAGCAAATCAATTGTAAATTACATTAATTACGAAATAAAAGAGGCCCGATCATACGATCGGGCCTTTTGTGTAGGGAGAAGAATATCTCCTGTCCACGCTTAAATTAGGGGAATCCCAAAGCCGGTTAAAATATAGGGGATTCCCCCGAATCGAAGATCAGCGCTGTATTTATGCTGATCAAACAACTCTAACATCTAGCCATAACAAAGGTATCACCTCTAATTCGATTGATTGTTGTTCATTTCTTCTAAAATGTTGTTCAAAAATTAACCATTGAAAAAAA
>NZ_DKSP01000063.1:0-14398 GCF_002472745.1 Sphingobacterium sp. UBA7253
CGCCTAGAAAAGGAAAAAAGTGACAGCTAAAGATCTTCCCAGATTGAAAAATAGGGGTCAATATCGAAATGATGAAAAAAGCTATGCGTGTACCACAGAAATCCAATCCTAAAATTTATTTAGGACACAAGTGACCCAAACCGTCTATTAAAACATGGCGAGAGCGGCAAGGTGGTGATGAACTTTCCGTTGAAACAGGTTTTAATTATTCCACAGAAAGCGACATACGAAATGCAGGACCGTAAATATGTGTATGTAGTCGATAAGGATGGCAAATTAAAAGCTCGTCATATCACAATCGGTAACTCCCTACCAGATCTGTATGTGGTAACGAGCGGACTTCAAAAAGATGATAAATTTTTGTTGGACGGTATTCAGAAAGCAAAAGAGGATGATAAAATCAGCTACAGCTTTGTGCAACCTAAAGACGCCATTTCAAATTTGAAGTTAAAAACAGAATAGACCCCTTACACTTAAATTACTATGTTTAGTCGTTTTATAAATAGACCAGTACTTTCGATCGTTATATCACTGATCATTGTGTTTTTGGGTGTGCTTTCTATGGTACAGCTTCCTGTAACACAATTTCCATCTATATCGCCACCGAAGGTGAATATCACTGCGGAGTATCCTGGAGCAAATGGTGAGTTGATGATTAAATCAGTTATCATTCCGCTAGAGCGGGCGATAAATGGGGTTCCGGGCATGAAATACATGGCTTCTGATGCCGGTAACGACGGGGAAGCAAGTATCCAGGTGGTATTCAACCTAGGAACAGATCCGAATCAGGCTTCATTAAATGTGCAGAACCGTGTGGCTTCTGTGGTGAATAAGCTTCCTCCAATTGTGGTACGTGAGGGGGTTAAGATTACACGTGAAGAATCCAACATGCTCATGTACATCAATCTCTATAGCAAAGACAAAGAGCTTGATGGAAACTTTATGTATAACTATGCGGACATGAACATTGTCTCCGAATTACGTCGTGTAGACGGTGTTGGGGTGGCTAATATTCTTGGAACGCGCGAATTAGCGATGCGTATTTGGTTGAAACCAGATCGTATGACAGCCTACAAGATCTCTGCAGAAGAGGTGATGAAAGCCTTATCAGAGCAGAGTTTGGAAGCTTCACCAGGTAAAGCCGGCGAGTCGTCTGGTATGACCTCCCAATCTTTCGAATATGTATTGAAATACCCGGGACGTTTTACGACAACCGAAGGTTATGGCAATATCGTGTTACGTGCGGGTGAAAATGGTGAAATGTTACGCTTAAAAGATGTTGCGGACATCAAATTCGGTTCGGCGATGTATGATATCTATTCTACACTGAACGGAAAACCCTCCGCAGCGATTGTCTTAAAACAATCCTATGGAAGTAATGCTTCTCAGGTAATCCAAGACGTTAAAAGTAAAATGAAGGAATTGAAGGCATCTTTTCCTAAAGGGCTGGATTACGAAATCAGTTATGACGTTTCAAAATTTTTGGATGCATCCATGGAAAAGGTGGTCCATACTTTATTGGAAGCATTTGTGCTTGTTGCTATTGTCGTCTTTCTATTCTTAGGAGATTGGCGCTCGACCTTGATTCCAACCATTGCAGTGCCGGTTTCATTGGTGGGATCATTTTTGTTCATGCAATTTTTTGGAATTACCATCAACTTGATCACCCTATTTGCATTGGTGCTCGCCATTGGTGTGGTTGTGGATGATGCGATTGTGGTTATTGAAGCTGTCCATGCCAAAATGGAAGAGCTTCATATTTCGGCCTATAAGGCGACCAAAAAAGCGATGCATGAAATCAGCGGTGCCATTGTTGCGATCACCTTCCTCATGGCGGCGGTTTTTATCCCCGTTGCCTTTATGTCTGGTCCCGTAGGGATATTCTATCGGCAGTTTTCCATTACCATGGCAACATCTATCATCTTATCGGGTGTTGTGGCATTGACACTGACTCCAGCATTATGTGCGATCATGCTGAAGAATAATCATGGCAAGGCAAGAAAGAAATCTATTATCGATAAGTTTCTTGATTCTTTCAATAGATTGTTTGATAAGATGTCCAACAAATATGTTTACTTGTTGAAAGGGATAGTGGATAAACGGGTGTTTACATTTTTAGTATTAATTGGTTTTTGTATTGGAGCCTATTTTTTGAATAATGCTGTTCCTGCAGGTTTTATCCCCAATGAAGACCAGGGGATGATTTATGCCATTATTCAAACGCCGCCAGGATCGACATTGGAACGAACCAATCTAGCGGCCCAGACATTGCAAAAAGAAGCTGAAAACATTGATGGTGTACAATCGGTATCGTCGTTAGCTGGTTATGAAATCCTGACTGAAGGAACTGGAGCAAATACAGGTACTTGTTTGATCAACTTGAAAAGCTGGGAAGAACGTAAAGAATCCTCGCAAGAGATTATTGAGCAACTAGAGGCCGCTGCCAAAAATATCCCAGGGGCGTCTATCGAATTTTTCCAACCACCGGCTGTACCGGGCTATGGTGCCGCGGGTGGATTTGAGCTTCGTCTTCTGGACAAAGCAGGTTCTGGTGACTACAAGAAAATGGAAACGGTAAGTAAGGATTTTGTCCGTGAGCTGAACAAGAGACCTGAATTATCGTCTGTATTTACCTTTTACAGCGCGAGTTTTCCGCAGTATATGTTGCATATAGACAATGATTTGGCGCAACAGAAGGGGGTTACTATTGATAATGCACTGAATACGCTTTCGACTTTGGTTGGTAGTAACTACGAAACGAACTTCATTAAGTATGACCGCCAATATAAAGTTATGGTTCAGGCTTTGCCGCAATACAGGGCTTTGCCGGAAGATATCTTAAAGCTATACGTAAAGAATGAAAAAGACGAAATGGTCCCATTTTCAGCATTTATGCATATGGAAAAGGTTTACGGTCTTTCTGAGATCACTCGGCACAATATGTATATGGCGTCCGAAATCTCAGGCTCTGCCGCAACGGGTTACAGTAGTGGTGAAGCAATTCAAGTGATTAATGAAGTCGCTGCCAAAACGTTACCTCGGGGCTATGGCATTGACTGGGCTGGTATCTCCAAGGATCAGGTAGGTCGTGGAAATCAGGCAATTTATATCTTCTTAATTTGTCTTGGTTTCGTTTATTTGATACTTTCCGCTCAATATGAGAGCTTTATTATGCCTTTTGCGGTGTTGCTTTCTTTACCAATCGGAATCTTCGGTGCCTTTCTATTATTGAAGTTATTGGGATTGGAAAACAACATTTATGCACAGGTCGCTTTGGTCATGCTCATAGGTTTACTTGGTAAAAATGCCGTGTTGATTGTTGAGTTTGCTGCTCAGCGGCATTCGCAAGGATTGAGTATCATCGAAGCAGCCTTGGACGGTGCAAAAGTGAGGTTTAGACCTATCTTGATGACATCATTTGCCTTTATCGCAGGCTTGATTCCCTTAGTTATGGCATCTGGTCCTGGGGCGATAGGTAACCGTACGATCGGTACAGCAGCAGCGGGAGGTATGTTGTTTGGAACAGTGTTCGGTATTTTAGTGATACCAGGCTTGTACTATATCTTTGGAACTATTGCCTCTAGACGTAAGCTTATTAAACACGAGGATGAAAATCCATTAACTGAAGAACTTGATAATAATGACTAATCGCAGAAAAATACAATGGGTCATTGCATTTTCGCTTTCAGCAGCAGTGACGGGATGTAAGGTTCCGAAAGCGACACAAATACAGGAGAATAAATTTGTTCCGAAGCAATTTACAGACGTAGATAAATCTGACACAACAAATTCAGCATCGGTTAAGTGGCGTGAATTTTTTACTGATCCAAATCTAGTTGTATTAATAGATACAGCGTTAAAAAACAATCAGGAACTGAATGTTACTTTGCAGGAGTTGGCAATCGCAAAGAATGATATTCTTTTACGAAAAGGGGCGTTGAAACCTACCGTTGGTTTACGTGCTGGAGGAGGTGTTGAAAAAGTTGGGCGATATACCAGCCAGGGGGCGGGTGATGCCAGCACAGAAATTGCTCCTGGAAAGGAAATGCCGGATCCACTAGGAGATTTGACAATTGGTGCGTATGCCAGTTGGGAAATCGACGTTTGGAAAAAACTTAAGGACTCTGAACAAGCCGCACTCAACCGCTATCTTGCTACGGTAGAGGGGAAAAATTTTGTCTTGAGTAGCCTTATTGCCGAGGTTGCCCGTTCGTATTATGAATTATTGGCATTGGACAATCAGTTGACCATTATCAAACAGAATATCGAGCTACAGGACAATGCACTTGCGGTAATCCGATTGCAGAAACAGGCTGCTCGTGTAACAGAACTGGCGGTTCAAAAGTTTGAGGCTGAAGTATTGAAAACCAAGGGTATGGAATTTGAGACGAGGCAACAGATCAAAGAAACTGAAAACCGTATTAATTTTCTATTGGGGCGTTTTCCACAAGAGATCAAACGCGACAAAAGCAATTTTGTCGATTTGATCCCGGCGAAGGTTCAGACAGGGATACCGAGCCAATTACTAAGTAATAGACCTGATATTCGTGAGGCAGAGTATGAGCTCGCTGCCGCGAAGTTGGACGTACAGATCGCGCGGAAAGAGTTTTATCCTTCTTTGGAGATTTCGGCGGCTTTGGGTTTACAGGCATTCAAGCCTTCCTATCTATTTAAGATGCCTGAATCAGTTTTATATAATCTAATAGGGGAGCTTGCAGCACCATTGATAAATAAAAATGGGCTTAAAGCGGAATTTAATACGGCCAACGCCAAACAAATACAGGCTGTATATAATTACGAGAAGACAATTCTGAATGCTTACTTAGAAGTCTCTACACAACTTTCTAATATTGAAAACCTAGGGCGCAGCTACGATTTCAAAACAAAAGAAGTTGAGGTTCTGAATAATTCCGTGTCTGTGTCAAATGATCTCTTTAAATCAGCGAGGGCAGACTACATGGAGGTTTTGATGACACAACGCGATGTGCTGGATTCGAAACTTGAATTGATAGAAACGAAGAAGCAGCAGCTCAATGCTGTTGTCAATATCTATAAAGATTTGGGAGGAGGCTGGAAATAAGTTGTTTGTTTGAATGGACCCCGCTAGGCGGGGTTCTTTTTTTATAAGCCTATGCAAACTTCTTTCTTGTGGAAATAGAATTAATGCTTATTTTTAATCCTTATTTAATCAATCGTATTTGTTTTATGGAATCACAAGAGTACATTCTAATCAATGAAGATGCTGAAAGGGGAGTGTTTTATAAAAAAACTTATCTTCATGTTGCGCTTTCGATTTTAGCATTTATCGTTTTGGAAACTTTGCTGATCAAATTGATCCCTTATGATTTTATCGTTTGGATGGTTAGCGGAAAATTTATTTGGTTATTCTTATTGGGATGTTTTTGGTTAGGGTCCACACTTTCATCAAGATGGACGCTTTCGCAAAGCCGTCAAACCCAATATCTTGGACTAGCTTTCTATATTGTACTGGAAGCAATTATCTTTCTGCCAATGATTTTTATGGCGGTGTTTATGACAGAAGGAATTAGTGTCATTTATCAAGCAAGTATAATGACTTTGGCATTGTTTACCGGGCTTACTGTCGTAGCATTTGTATCCAATAAAGATTTTTCATTCCTCAGGAATATCCTGGTAATTGGAGGCTTCTTATCCTTGGGGGCAATTGTGGCTGGTGCTATTTTTGGTTTTGAGCTTGGATTATGGTTCTCGGTTGCAATGATTGGCCTCGCTTCCGGAAGCATACTCTATCAAACTCAAAATCTGAAGTATAGTTACAGCAACGAGCAATATGTTGGGGCGGCCCTACAGCTATTTTCATCAATAATGTTGCTGTTCTGGTACATTCTACGAATTTTAATGCGCAGAAGATAAATTTTGTTCCTTTTAAAAATAAGAAAAGGTGGTTAAAGTAAAGTTTATTTTAACCACCTTTTTTTGCTTTGTATAGTCTCTATTTTAGTCTATTTTTCAGATTTTTCAGTCCCTGATCGAAATCTTTGTTCATATTCATAAATAAGTTCATAAAGTTCCATGGATAGGGCGATTTTCCTGAAATCCCCCAAGTCACCGAGGTTTGATTAGGCGAGATCTCTTTTAAGATGAAATAACCCTTGGCTGGTTCACCCATGCCGAAATCGAGGGATGTTTCGATCATTTCGCCATCGACTATTTTTGTAATAGTCTGTGAACCTTTACCAACTTTCTTACCATCCCAGCTGGATTTATAGCCAACTTGACCATCTACACCCTGTTCAGTTTTTTTCATTTCCGGGTCTGAAAGCTGCCATACACCAAAGTTGTCTTGGTTCTTAAGCATTTTTACATAGT
Source organism: Sphingobacterium sp. UBA7253 (assembly GCF_002472745.1). Taxonomy (NCBI): domain Bacteria; kingdom Pseudomonadati; phylum Bacteroidota; class Sphingobacteriia; order Sphingobacteriales; family Sphingobacteriaceae; genus Sphingobacterium; species Sphingobacterium sp. UBA7253. Next base: position 6,349 of record NZ_DKSP01000063.1, read on the forward strand.
TGAACATTTCCTGCTTTGGCTTATTGATCGTGATCTCACTTTGGGCCGAGAAGTCTTTACTGACAAAGATCGCTGTAATTAAGGGGATAGCGATGATGACCGCTAAAACAATGAGGATTTTTTTTATGATTTTCATAATCATGTATTTATATAGGTTTTCCTAATAAAGATAAATGATAATTGGGATTTTAACAGGAAAATAAAAGGAAATTATTTGTAAATGAAAAAGCTTCTCCTAATCGTAGAAGAAGCTTTTTAACGAAGTCTCTAGCACTATTTTAATAGTTCCAAATGGGTACTGATACCAATTCTATTCCATGCATTTATGGTAATAATCGCCATAATAATCTGTGCAATCTCCTTTTCTTCAAATATTTCTTTTGCTTTTTGAAAAGTGCTTTCTGTCAATCCCTTTTGATGTATCAATGTGATCTCTTCTGTCATCTCCAACAATATCTGTTCTTCCTCGGTGAATAGATCCGTTTCTCGCCAGGCATTTAATAAAAATATCCGTTGTGGAGTTTCACCACACTTCAGTGCATCCTTCGTGTGCATATCTAAGCAAAAGGCGCAGCCATTGATCTGTGAAGCACGTATTTTTATGAGTTCCTTCTGAATAGGATTTAAAAAAATATCGTTGAGATATGTTTCCAATCCCATCATCGCCTTATAGGCGGTTGCATCTACTTTTGCAATATTAAATCGTGTGGTCATTGTTTTAAATTTTGATAAGACAAAGTTGCATCAAACATTCAATACAAAAGTTAAACTGGTTTAAGAACGGAGATTTTACCGATGAATACAATCCTGTATGCGATTGACAAACAAATAGATCTGACTAGGCTGATACAATCAGGTAATAGTTGTCGGGGTCACGTAGAATAAATTGATCCTTCAAAGAATTCTCATTGTAATGTATATCTTTCTCTATGACTGCATTTAGCAAAGTAGCGTTTTCGAAAATTTGCTTTAAATTGTCTACTCTAAAGAATAATATGAATCCATTCCCTGCATGTATTTGATTCCGCATAGTAGGGTGATCATGTTCACCCCATTTGTGTAAACAGAGAATAACAGTTCCGTTATCCGTGAGAATTTCAAATGTTTCTCCTCCATGTTGACTCGCACAGCCTAAAAGCTTTTGGTAGAATTGTGAGCTTTTGGGAACGTTATCCACTGCGATGATTGGTTCTGTCCGTATCATGTTATAGTTAACTAGAATTTACTAAGGTTAATAAAAGAGGCTTAGTGATTTCTCTTTCACCAAATCTAATATCATGCGATAAGCGGCTACCGAGTTACCGTGTTGATCCAAGGCTGGACTATAGGCCCCTATACCCATTTTATTCGGTACACTTACCGCGATTCCACCACCCACGCCCGATTTACTTGGAAGTCCCACAGTTCTGGCATATTCGCCGCTAAATTCGTACATACCTGCAATGAGCATTTGCGATTGAACTAGCTGAGATAGACTTGGATTATTGTATTGCTTATTTCCGTCATAACGCACGCAGTGATTGGCAAAAAAGAAACCTATTTTAGCTAGATCCTCTGCGGTTATCTCAATTGAGCACTGTTTAAAATAATTATTTAGTTTATCTTCACCTTCACCATCAATGAGTCCATTGTTGCGCATCAGATAGAACATACCTCTGTTTCGATTTCCAGTCTCCCGTTCCGAATTATATACGGGTTTACTATACTCAATCTTTTCATTATTTGTTATAAAACGAATCATATTGAGTATTTTAAGAAAAGGTTCCTCACCTGTTCCTTTAATAAGCGATGTCGTTAAAATGGCACCAGCGTTCATCATTGGATTGAGCGGTTTACCCGATGTTTCCAAATTCGCAAAATGATTGAAAGGTTTGTCTGTACCAAAGTACCCCATTTTATCAAAAATATTTCGTTCTCCGTTTTCCAATACAGCGACCATTAATGAAACAATTTTTGAAATACTCTGAATTGTAAATCTTTGTTGCACATCTCCGATACTAACGATTGTTCCATCACTATTTACAACCGAAAGAGCGATGGACGATGCGTTGGCTTTACCCAATTCCGGAATATAATCGGCTACTTTACCTTCTTTGAACGACTGTCTATTTTTATCCAATATTTTATCCAATAATGCTTTATCAATAATTGCGGTTTTAGCATCCTGCTGATTTTGAATGCCATTTTGAGCAAAGGCTACAGGAATTGATCCACAACATATCAAGCCTATAACACAGGCTACCAACCTAACATTTTTTCTCATTTTTTAATTATTTGTTCGTTCCAAAGATAGGGAACAGTGTATTAAAAAGAAAAGAGGTCCTAAATAGATAACATTTTAGCACCTCTTCCTAGTAGGTCATCCCTTAGGCTGCATTTGGAGCTGGATCAACATTCCAACCGGAAAGTATACCGCCATAGAAAAAGAAGGTGACGTAAAAATTCTTTTTGCTCACTTTATCAGTAACCAGGTATTTTTGAGTCACATCATATGCATCTATTTTTTTATATTTTGATAATGCTATCGGGCTCGCAGCAGGGTTTTCTGAACGGACCAAATCTTGTATCTTTTGGTTGATTAATTTCATAATTCCTTCTTTTTTGAAGGGATTATTTTCGATTTTCACGTGCGCCAAGCGTGTTAAAGTTCCATTATTTTGAGCTTTTCTCGCTTTCGCAGCAGCTGTATAGGCTCTGAATTTTTCCTTGATTTGAGGATCTTTTAGGCTATGGATGGTAAAAATAGAAATTCCCTGCGCACCATTATTTAGCGCTTCATCCATATCGGTAAATATTTCCTCATTATTTTTAGCCATCAACCCACAGTATAAGGTCGTATTTGCACCTTTGTCGCGCACATTTTCTAAGGTACAATCGCTAATAAAGCTTGGATCTTCTGTATAAAAATTGCTGTACACCATCGGAAAAACAACATCTAAATTCCACTTACCCCAATCTTGACGTACCATACGTGAAGCCATTTTGGGGGTCGGGAAAGGGGATGCCGCCATTGTTTTGCCATGAGAATGAACAATTTCTGCAATCATATTGGCGATATCTGTTATCTGATCGCAACGAAATTGGCGCCATTTGAGATCTTTCGATGGATCTTTTTGTGCACGAGGGTCATAGCCATATTGTTTTTTAAATTTTTCTATAGCAATGGGATGGTATCCGTAATCCCAAGCGGGATACTCGCGATCTTGGACAATATTGTATTTAGGCCAAAGGGTTGTGGGGAGGACAACATCCACATAACGGTTGTAGTCAATAGAGATACCCTCCAATCCCTCAACTTCACAATAGGATTCAATTTTCTTTTTGATGTATTCTTTTACTCCTGGTACTACAGGCGATAAAAACTTATAATAACCAACGTATGCAGTGGTATCTGCGAGACTTTTTCCGTTGCGATTGACGCTGAACCAATCTGGATGTTCTTTGAGTATTTTATCTCTATCATGTTCCAGGTTCATCGTCCAAAGCCAGGCGATAACTTGAATGCCATATTTTTTTGCAATGGGAATCGCTACACGATACTCATCTGGACTAGCAGCATTTAACATCACGCCATCGATCCCCAGATAGTTCATCTCACGGCAAATAGAATCAAAGTTTGTTTTGGCGTTGTAATCTAGCCAGGTCCAAAACATAGCGGGTTTTTCTTTGTCTGTGGCGTGAACGCCTGATACTGAAAAGCTTTGGATCAAAAGGAGCGCAAGGCCAATAAAGCATGTTCTGATTAGTTTTTCTTTCATAATATATTTATCGATTCTAAAATGTATTACATATTTAAATGATGAAGTTTTTTCATGAAGAACAAAATTCATAAAAAGATCAATCTATAGGTTTTAAATTTAGATTGTATTGAAATTCGCTTGTGAAATTACATAAAAACGTGGAATTTATACCTGATCTTTTTTTAATCTGTTTGATTTTCTTACAGTTATTAAATTTTATTAGAATAACAAAACATTTTTTTAAGCTATGTGTTGTACCTACAACATTAGATTTAGAACGACAAGATTATTAACAATAAGAAGTAAGCTGGGCTACTGGCTAAGAAAAAAATTGTTTAAGTATGAAGAAACGCTACATTCCAATTTCTATTGCATGTTTATTGAGCTATACCTTGGTCAAAGGGCAAGAACCAGGTACTGTACAAGAGCATAAAGTTGATTCTGTGCAACAAAAAAAAGATGACACGACTTATCCCAAGCTTCAGGTGAAAGGTTTGTTTCAGGCCCGTTACCTTGTTAGTGCTACAAAAGATGTCGATGTCAACGGGCTACATCACAGTGATGGCTCAGGTACGGATAACAATTTTATGGTGAAATATATGCGGGTACAGATGCGCGCTCAAATTAGTAAGCGTACTGAAGTTGCCGTATTAGCTAACCTTGCCGATTTCAAAAGTGATCCCAAAACAAAAGTGCTCGAAAATGCCTACTTGAAATATACATTTAGTCCCAAATTGGCAATCACAGTGGGCCAATTTCGTCCTTGGTTTGGCATCGAGGAAACTTATCCTATTGACATCATCAAATCTTTGGACTGGTCGAACCAGTATCTTGAATTCGGTAAATTAGGTTGGGCAAGTTTTCAAATCGGGGTTGCTGCGACAGGCGAGACTACGCTAGGCGATATGCCCTTTAGTTATTCCCTATCTGTGGTGAATGGGAACGGGAAGAATCAAGTTGTTGATAACGATAATGGTAAGCAATATGCCACTCGTCTGGTTTTTGGACTTTCAAAGAAGTACGGTGTCAATTTAGGACTTAATGGTGGCGTTGGCGATGTGATGAAGAAACAGGTACATGCATTGGGGGTAGATCTAACTGGTAATGTCAGTTTTGGCAAACGATGGAATCTTGATATGCAACTGGAAGCAAAGCAGGCGATCAATCATAACCTGTATTATTCTTTGGAAGAAAGTGCGCGAACATCCAAGTTGAGTGACTATTTGGTCCGCGGCATCTACTTTCTACCAAACTTAAGGTATGAAGTAAATTATTTCAATTTAAGCGCTTTCGAGCTATCTTGTCGATATGAATACATTGATCCTAATTATAAACTCAATGCAAATGCGCGTCAAACATATACGCCGATGTTTGGTTTGGAATTTTTAAAAAATTATGGTGCAAGGATACAGTTGGGACTTCAATTGGACCGATATAAAAAGCAGACAGAGAATACCAGCGAATTCAACAAAAATTTATTTATTGTCCAAGTACAAAGTCGATTCTAATCTATTAAACTACGTTTATCATGAAAGAAATCAGTATTAAAAATGTTGCCATTACTTTTCTAGTAGCACTCATTTTATGGTTTATCCCAATACCGAAAGGCGTCAGTCCGGAAGCCTGGCATTTATTTGCAATTTTCGCTGCAACCATTCTTGGGATTATTTTAAAAGCAGCTCCAATGGGTACCATGTGTATGATGGCCATCGCGTTTACGGCCCTGACACAAGTATTAGCCCCTGGAGATGCGGGTAAGTCGATTACTAAAGCTTTGACGGGTTTCGGAGATAAGGTAATTTGGTTGATTGGTATCTCCTTTTTCATTGCCCGGGGTTTTATTAAAACTGGACTGGGAAATCGAATTGCCTTTCTTTTTATTCGAGTTTTTGGAAAGAGTTCATTAGGACTTGCTTATGGATTGGGCTTGGCGGATGTTTGTTTGGCTCCGGCGATTCCTAGTAATACAGCCCGAGGGGGAGGGATTATTTACCCCATTATGAAATCGATGGCAATTAGTTTTGATTCTGTTCCAGATAAGCCAGAGACACATCGAAAATTGGGATCCTATTTAACTTTAAATAGTTATTATATGAATCTAATTGCTTCTTCGATGTTTTTGACGGGAACGGCCAGTAATCCAATGTGTCAAAAATTTGCTGCGAACCTAGGAATTGATATTACCTGGATGTCCTGGGCGATTGCTGGATTTATACCCGGTATTGTCGCATTTTTTGTAGTACCGCTTGTTCTTTATAAGTTATATCCACCTGAATTGAAAAAAACAGGTGATGCACCTAAGATGGCGGCGCAGAAATTAAAAGAGATGGGACCAATTTCCAGGAATGAATGGTTAATGCTTTTGGCGTTCTTTATCTTATTGGCATTATGGATTTTTGGTGGTTCTTTTTCAATTGATGCTACAACCACAGCCTTCATCGGTTTGACACTACTTTTACTGACCTCTGTCTTGACCTGGGAGGATGTTAAAGCCGAAAAAGGAGCATGGGATACGATTGTTTGGTTTGCTGTTTTGGTTATGATGGCCAGTTCCTTAAATGAGCTTGGCTTTATCGGCTGGTTTAGCGACCTGATCAAAGTACAGATTGGTGATTTAAGTTGGCAAATAGCCTTTCCGGTAATCATTCTTGTTTATTTCTTTAGTCACTACATTTTTGCGAGTGCTACCGCCCATGTTGCGGCTATGTATGCGGCCTTGTTGGGGGTTGGTGTTTCTTTGGGTATTCCGCCAATGTTGCTTGCAATGATGCTTGGATTCCTGGGCTCTATCTATGGTGTTTTGACACATTATGGCCACGGCCCTGCACCGGTATTTTTTGGAAGCGGATATGTCGATTTAAAATCATGGTGGCTGCGTGGACTGGAAATTGGTATCGTGTTATTGGTGATTTATATGGGCGTTGGTGGATTGTGGATGAAGGTTATAGGCTATTATTAAAATTAAGATCTTATTATGTTATCTACATTGTCAAAGAAGATGCTTATGTGTCTGACGGGTTTATTTTTAGCGTTCTTTTTACTGATTCACTTTTTAGGGAACTTACAGCTATTCTTACCGCAGGAACAAGCACATCTACAATTTAATGCCTACTCCCATTTTTTGGCAGGCAATATCTTGATCAAAATTATTTCTTACGTACTCTATGCCAGCATTATTTTGCATGCGTTGGACGGATTGATCATCACCGTAAAGAATAAAAAGACCGGTGCCCACTATGTTTCAGATCATCGGGGAAGAGCAAGTAAGTGGTATTCGCGCAATATGGGGATTTTAGGGACCCTGATCCTCATTTTTTTAGTTATCCATTTCCAGAATTTTTGGTACGTGTACAAATTTGGCGCTCCTCCACTTGATGAACGCGGTAACAAGGATCTATATGTACTTGTAATCGAGGTTTTTCAGCAATGGTGGTATGTCCTTATTTACGTTTTATCGATGGTTGCCTTATGTTATCATCTTATTCATGGGATCCATAGTGCGATTCGAACTTTAGGCTTATTCCATCCCAAATTTGTTAAATGGTTTAAGATTATTGGTATCAGCTATTCGGTCATCATCAGCATTGGTTTCGCTTTGATGCCTATTTATATATTTTTTACAGTTAAATAAGGGGGAGAAGTTATGACATTAAATTCAAAAATACCGGATGGACCATTGGATCAAAAATGGACTCGTTATAAAAAGACTGCCAAGCTTGTTAATCCTGCAAATCGTAAAAAACTGGATGTTATCGTTATCGGAACCGGACTGGCAGGTAGCTCCATAGCGGCTTCTCTTGGGGAGATGGGGTATCAGGTAAAATCCTTCTGCTTTCAGGACAGTCCGAGAAGGGCACATTCTGTGGCTGCTCAAGGTGGTGTAAATGCTGCAAAAAATTATAAAAATGACGGGGACAGTGTTTATCGTATGTTTGTTGATACGCTAAAGGGCGGTGATTTTCGTGCCCGTGAGGCCAACGTCTATCGTATGGCCGAATGTTCGCTCAATTTAATCGACCAGGCAGTTGCACAGGGTGTTCCCTTCGGTCGTGAATATGGAGGTTATCTGAACAATCGATCTTTCGGAGGTGTACAGGTAAGTCGTACATTCTATGCGAGAGGTCAAACTGGACAGCAGCTTCTTTTGGGAGCGTATCAGGCACTTATGCGTCAGGTCGGCAAAGGTGCCGTACAGCTTTTCTCCAGACATGAAATGCTCGACATCGTTGTAATAGATGGAAAGGCCCGTGGCGTTATTGTTCGAAATCTTGATACAGGGGAGCTTGAACGACACGCTGCACATACCGTTA
>NZ_DKSP01000063.1:14540-18893 GCF_002472745.1 Sphingobacterium sp. UBA7253
ACCGTTATATTGGCAACTGGAGGGTACGGTAAAATTTATTATCTATCGACACTAGCAATGGGCTGTAATGGCTCTGCCATTTGGCGGGCACACAAGAAGGGGGCATTAATGGCCTCCCCGAGCTGGATTCAGATTCATCCGACTTCGTTGCCGCAGTCTGGCGATTATCAGTCTAAATTAACACTAATGTCAGAGTCGTTACGTAATGATGGAAGGATTTGGGTTCCTTTGAAAGAAGATGAGAAGCGGGAACCGAACGCTATTCCTGAGGAAGAGAGAGATTACTATTTAGAGCGTCGTTATCCCGCATTTGGTAATCTTGCTCCAAGGGACATTTCATCTCGAGCGGCCAAAGAACGGATTGATGCTGGCTTTGGGATTGGTCCACTTAAAAATGCTGTTTACCTTGATTTTGCGAAAGCTATTAGAGAACAGGGGAAACAGAAAATACAAGAGAAATATGGTAATCTGTTCGATATGTATGAAAAGATTACGGGATATGATGCTTATAAAGAACCGATGATGATTTCACCTTCCGCCCATTTTTCAATGGGGGGATTATGGATAGATTATGAGCTGATGACAAGCCTGCCGGGTTTATTTGCGTTAGGTGAAGCTAATTTTGCAGACCACGGTGCAAATAGATTGGGTGCCAATTCCTTGCTCCAAGCCTCTGTGGATGGTTATTTTATTGCACCCTATACGATTGCAAATTATTTGGCAAACGATATTCACACGGGCAAAATTTCTACAGACCATATTGAGTTTGAACGTGCAGAGGTAGGTGTTCGGGCGCAAATTGATCGATTTTTAAAGATTAAAGGCAGTAAAACCGTGGATTATTTTCATAAAACACTGGGTAAAATACTCTATGACTATTGTGGGCTCGCGCGTAATGAGAAAGGCCTCCGTTATGCTATTGTGGAGATTAATAGGCTGAAGCAAGAGTTTTATAAAGATGTTATTGTTAGTGGTGAAGCCAATACCTTAAATACGGAATTGGAAAAAGCTGGACGTGTAGCCGATTACTTTGAAATTGGAGAATTGATGTGTTATGATGCGTTGACGCGGAACGAATCCTGTGGGGCACATTTCCGGGAGGAATATCAGACTGCAGATGGGGAGGCATTACGGAATGACGCTGAATACCAGTTTATTTCCGCTTGGGCCTGGAAGGGAGAGGGGCAAGAACCTGAGCTAATTCGGGAACCATTAATTTTTGAAGAGATACAACCAACTGTAAGGAGCTATAAATAAATAGAACGATTATGGATTTACACCTTAAAATATGGCGGCAAAAAGATAGCGACGCTGCAGGAAAATTAGTTACTTACACCTTAACAGATCTCAATCCACATATGTCGTTTTTGGAGATGCTGGATACCCTAAATGAACAGCTTATTACGCATGGAGACGAACCTGTAGAGTTTGACCATGATTGTCGCGAAGGGATCTGTGGGCAATGCGGTATGATGATCAATGGCATCGCACATGGACCTCTTAAGCATACAACCACCTGTCAGCTACATTTACGTTCATTCAAAGATAATGATACGATTCTTATCGAACCTTTTCGATCAGCAGCATTTCAGGTTAAAAAGGATTTGAAAGTGGACCGTTCGGCATTTGACCGAATTATTTCTTCTGGGGGATTTGTATTCATCAATACTGGTCAAGCCCCAGACGCGACAGTGATTCCTATTTCACATGAGTTAGCTGAGTCAGCATTTGACTCAGCGGCCTGTATTGGCTGTGGTGCTTGTGTTGCAACGTGTAAAAATGGTAGTGCTGCATTATTTACCTCCGCAAAGATTACCCATATGGCTTTGCTTCCACAGGGAAAAGAAGAGCGCAGTGAACGTGTTTTAAATATGGTGAAGCAAATGGATTTGGAGTCATTTGGTCACTGCACGAATACAGAAGCCTGCGAGGTGGAGTGCCCACAAGGTATATCAGTTTTGAATATAGCACGCATGAATTTTGAATATAACAAAGCACTATTTTTTAAAAAGAAATAGAGACCAACTGTCGAAAAAAGTGGCACGATTGTTTCTTATATCGGATTTATAATAAAAACTGAAGCCATAAAAAGAGGTGTACGGGATTGTTGAAGGTTACTAACCTTATCCCTGAAAGTAGGGATTTGTAAGATTTTATGGTTAATAAATAGGTTTTTGTAGTAATTTTGAAAAAAGAAATTCATTAAAGTTATAGCGATTGATATGAAGTGTAGTAGGTTGTTTGTGGTACTTTTCATTTGTAGTACAATGTTTAGTGTAACCGCATGTAGGGATTTTTCAAACAAGGTCTTGGGAAAAGGCGAGCTGAAGGACACACTTACGGAAAAATTGGTTGTCAAGGAAAAAATACCACATTTGTTAAATAGGTGGGATTCACTTCAGAAAAATCAGATTCAATTTACAGTAGATAGCTTGCATCCTGTTCCGATCAAACAACAAAAACGAGAACTTAAGGATTCCCTGCGGAAAGCATTTGATACGTATCCAAAACATATCTACCTGACTTTTGATGACGGACCATTGATTGGTAGTGCCTTTATTGATTCTATTGCGAAAGAAAAAAACATTAAAGTGAGTGTATTCTTGATTGGTAAGCACGCTAATATGAGCAAAGGGAGGAAACGTGATCTTGCCCGTTATGAATCCAATCCGCTTATAGCCTGTTATAATCATAGCTATACACATGCAAACAATCAGTATTCTCGATTTTATAATAACCCCCAAAATGCTTTTGCTGATTTTGAAAAGAATGAAAAAGATCTCAATCTAAAACATAAGATCGTTCGACTTCCAGGCAGGAATATTTGGATATATGATGATGTTCGTAAGATCGACCTTAAGAATGGATCCAGTACCGCCGATTTGTTGCATAAGAACGGATATACAATTTATGGTTGGGATGTCGAGTGGCGGCTTAATAGCATCACTGGTGCACCTATACAAAGCCAGGAGTCTACTTTGTCACACATTCGGAATTATATGAACAATAAAAGCTCAATGGTGCCTAATAATGTTGTTTTCTTGATGCATGATGATATGTTTCAAACGCAAAAGGGACAGCAGGAGTTGTCTTCTTTAATAGATGCATTGAAAAAAGATGGTTATCAGTTTGAATTTATGCAAGACTATCCGATTAAATATTAAATGGGATTGTTAATTGGCATCAAATCATAATGAAGAGTTTGGTTTATTAAATAACACCAAACTCTTCTGGATAATGGACAGTGCCCTGTATACCTTTTAAGGAATTGTCTGTTAGTTCTTTTATCATACAATTTTCATCAGGAACATCAAATGGAAATTGTATACCATAGACTGATGCAGGTACATATCCAAATTTAGGATAATAGTCTGCATGTCCGAGCACAACTACCGATCCAAAACCCAATTCTTTTGCAATCTGATGGGCAGCAAGAATTAATTTACCGCCAATTCCTTGTCCTTGAAACTGAGGTAGCACAGCGACAGGAGCCAAGGCGAGAGAATCGAATGCTTTTTGATTCTCTTTATCAATAATCTGCACCTTTGTCAGGAGGATGTAGCCTACTATTTCTCCTTCAACTTCTGCTACGATTGACATTTGTGGTATAAATTCCGCTCTCTTTCTTAGTTTTTCTACTAAAATGTGCTCTTGATGATCGCTATACTGTTCGTTTTCAAAAGCGATTCGGATCAGTTCGAATACAATAGTTGGGTCACTTGACTTTTCTTGCCTAATTTTTATGTTCATAGTTTTGTTTGTAGATACAACTATTTCTTTGTTATTAATAGATCCGTATTGAGCTCCATTGTTTGTATATACATAGTTGTTTTAAAAAAATCAATTACAGATCTAATTATAATGGATAAAGATGCATATTATTATTTAAAAAATTGATAATATACTTTCGGTATACTAGAGTTTACTTTTCTTGTAAAAATTTCTCTTAAAGACGAGCTGTTAGGTGTTTTTTGTCCCAAATATCATCCTCATAAGGCCGGATTATACATGATACAAAAATAAGGTTAGCCAGTTTGTTTCTTCAAATAGTTTACTTTCAATTGATTAAAGTTTAAATGTTAAATAGTGTAAAATTAACACTTGCTTTGTATATTTATTTTCGTATTTTCATGTCAGATAAACAATTATAAACCACTCCTGATAAGACACCTAAACCGACATGTCTTTAAGGGGTAAAAAAATAACTAATTAAATACAAAATTTAAACAATTAAACAGTTTTTATCATATGTGTCCACTTGTGTCCTAAATAAATTTTAGGATGGGATATCTTTGGTACAGGCATAGCTTTTTTCATCATTTCGATATTGACCCCTTTTTTTCAATCTGCGAA
>NZ_DKSP01000064.1:0-5698 GCF_002472745.1 Sphingobacterium sp. UBA7253
CGCCTAGAAAAGGAAAAAAGTGACAGCTAAAGATCTTCCCAGATTGAAAAATAGGGGTCAATATCGAAATGATGAAAAAAGCTATGCGTGTACCACAGAAATCCAATCCTAAAATTTATTTAGGACACAAGTGATTACAGTTATAAATAATGTTTAAGCACTTAAAATACATAGACGGTACATCGGATAAATTTTGGGAAATACAAACTTCGGGAGCAACTCATACAGTCACCTACGGACGGAACGGAACCGCTGGGCAAAGTAAAAGTAAAACCTTTGATTCCGAGGAAGCCTGTCTAAAGGATGCTGAAAAACTAATTGCGGAGAAGACTAAAAAAGGCTATTCTGAAGATGGTGCTGTAGATGCAGATAGCAAGGAAAAAGGATCCGCTGTTCGACAGCCAACGGCTGCCATCCAGTTATTGAATTAGTCTAAGATCTCTTCGTATGTCAATGTATTTTTATGATTGGATACACAGATTTTTATAAATGTTGGAGTGATGCCTTTGCCATTTGGACGATACATGGAATAGGTATAGGAATCATTGTCATGATAATTGGCGCGTAGCGTGTCACCTTCATATCTGTCTACCGCAGAGCTATGAACTTCTATTCTTTCATCCATTTTGTCACTCCAAGTTCGTTGATTGATAAAAGATTGTTTGTCTTTTTCGGAAATAGATAGTTCAAATTGATGTGTGTAATCTCTTAAGCCACCACTTTGATTGGAAATAATTTTAAAATCATCGTTTAGCGTGATATGGTGTTCGCTGAGTAGTTGTCTTGCATCAGATTTAGAGAATAATAGATCATCAAATAGTAGGTATAGCGTGAGCATAAGAAAAGGCAATATTAAAACAATCGAGACGATAGTTCCCAACTTTTTACGGCCAGATTTTTTTAGGATCCAGTACATTAAATAGATGAATAGGCCTGGGATACCAAACCATATCAAAAAAATTAGTGTGTATAACGTATACATTTGTTAATCGTTATAATCCTAAAGCTGCTAATCCACTAATAATGTCTAAGTAGATTTGTGGTATATGTATATTCCCAATATTGTTACGGGTGATATCGGTAATACCAGCATGCGAGATACCCTGGGAAGCATGTATATGTTTAAAGTTGGCTCCCCACACTGCACTTTCTAATGGGACCATCCCATCATTTTTACCTGCCAGTCCCATCAGGTATTTAAAACTCAATGCGTACAATAAATCATCCTGTGGCTTATTCATTGTCGAAGCAAAGCTCTGATAAAATACATTGTCCATATTGGGGTTGAGCTGGTTGAAAGTACGCATTTTTTTTACACTGAGATCTCGGATTAATTCGATTGGGGCCGGAGATTGCCCTCCAAATAAGAAAGAAATACGTTGGATCAGTTTTTTTGTAACAGAATCCCCGGATAGATGTTTTTCCATTAAATAATCTGCTATTGGTGTTCCTAAGTGTGGCGTGGATATTGTGCTTAAGGAGGCCACCATTTGATGGCCTTTTAGCGTTGAAATAAAATAGCGAGCGTCGATCCCACCTTTAGAATGCGCGATGAGATTAAATTTAGTGACACCTGTTTTTTCTGCAAGATCTGACAGATTTCTTTTCAGCATCTGTGCATTGTTAGCAACGGTGCCCCATCCATCGGTCTTACCATAAAAAAATGAAATATTGTTTTTTTTGAAAGTCTTGGGAATCCTGCCCCAAAACAAACTACTATCTCCAGCTGCAGTGCCATGGATCAATATAATAGGATATCTTAATTTAAAGGCATTCATTGGTTTTTTTATACGTTTTAATCCATCCAATAGATTTTTTAAATTAGCTTTATCGCATTTATAAAAATATCTGTTTTGCTTGCACCATGTTTAATCTGTTCAAAATGATTCCAGGTTTCTTCGTTACCATTGTCATAGTATCCTTTCTTTAAACCAGATAAATAAATGTCAGCTATTTTCATTTACTTTTCTTCTTGTCAGTGAAGTTAGCCAAACTTTATGATAGAATAAAAGTAAATTCTCGCGTATCTCCTATTCTGTTGATTTTAAAAAGTAGCTGAAATTTAAAAGTATAGAAAAGAATCATTTTAGCTAATAATTCTTGAAGAGGGTAATTAAATTTGATGTGATAGGGAATTTTTTTACTAAAATATTTAGTATTTATATTGTTTATAGTTATCTTTGTATTATTCATTTACAGAAGTAATACCAAGAAAATAAACAATTATGTTGTCCGATCAAACTTTAGTATCCGATATAAAGGCAATTATTGTGCAGTCCAAGGAAAATGCTGTGCGTGCTGTCGATCATCAACGCACATTAATGTACTGGGACATAGGCAAACGTATTTTTGAGCAGGAACAGCAAGGTAAAGATAGGGCTGATTATGGGAAATATCTGACCCAATATCTTGCTAAGGCATTGGAACCTGAATTTGGGAGTGGATTCTCGCGAAGGCAAATTGAATTGTTCCGGCAGTTTTACCGGGTATTTCCAATTGCGAACGCACTGCGTTCGCAATTGAGCTGGACACAATATCGATTGTTAATGCGACTTGACTTGGACGAACAAAGAGAATTCTATACGGCTGAAACAATCAAAAATAACTGGACATCACGACAGCTCGAAAGACAAGTTTTTAGTAATTTATACGAACGCCTGTTGCTTAGCAACGATAAAGAAAGTGTTTTGGCTGTTGCAAGAAGGGAAAAGATGCCTTCAGATGCCAAGGAGATTACCAAAGATCCGATGATATTGGAATTTTTGGGTTTGAAACGGGAAAAGAAAAGAGGCTTTTTCAAGAAGATGAAAGCACATTTCCGAAGCCAAACTGGAAAACACTACAAAAAAAAACAAAAATCACTTATCAGAAAACATCAAGATTATTTTGCAACGGCCTTAGATATTGAAAGTAGCTTTGATGAAAGTTGTTCATAACAACAAAATTACCACCTAACAGAGTTTAAGTCACTATGTACTTGGTAGGACGGATACTTTTTAAACATGTTCTAAAGTGCGATTTGATAAATGCAATTTAATTCTTATATGATGTGACACTTGATTCTTTCAGGGAAACATCCACTTCCACCAGACAGGCTTTGTCATTTTCTGTTAGCATAGATTCAAGAGTTTAAACATCCTCCTTATACAACAACCACTTTTCAGCTGTTTTAGGAAGCTTTCTATGTGGTAGTAATTTAGGTTTCTTGCGTTTATTGCATAGCTTCGTGATAGCGCGCGAGACCAAGATAGGTCGAAAAGAGTCAGGGCGTTGTATTTCTTCGGACTCTGCTTTGGCTAATAAATCTTGGTAAAGGTTATAACCAGTAACGCCCTCTTTAAAATAATTATTCCTCAACCAATCTTCTAGTATGCTTAAGACCAAATCTTGATCTTCGGCAGAGACGTCATAATCTGGATCTACCGGAACGGAATAGGATTCAATCACGGTTGATTTTTTGTTAAAACTGCCTGTTCCTTTAAATTTAATGGTTTTCTTACCGGTCTTCTTATTTTCTATTTCGGTTTTCGTGGCATATATCTTAATGGTAGCCTCCTCAAATGAGTCCTTAAAAAACATTTCCTTAGGTAATTTTTCCAAAACCCTTGCATAGAAATTAGTTTGATTGATATCATAAGCAGAATCAGTCGTGAGATCCTCATTATCTTCTACCTCCTTGACGTCCTTGCCAATCAAAAATGCAAATTCCTCCTGTGTGTAGCCTTTGGCTTCACGATGCATTCGAACTGTGGTATTAAGCTCGTACGAAAGTGTGGGTATGGTAATCGGCATATAACGAGTGATACAAATTCAAATTTAGGAAATAAAGGGTAAAAGACTCAATCTTCTTTCAATTCCTTGTTGCGAACAAAGCGGATAAGTTTGCCTTTCTTGTCGTCGGCGTCATCGTCTTTTAATTTAAGTAACTTTCCTTCGTTACATAATTCCTCCAACTGGGCGGAAAAGTAAGTGTCCTCTTTGTGGTCTTCCTGCTCCAAAAATGAATTATAATAGGCTGTAATTTCAGAGCGTAGGCGAGGAATATCAAAAAATCCCTCTTCAATTAATGAGTTAAACGCTGCTTTAACACTCATCTTTTTAAGAATGGGTATTCTGGTCTTCTCAATTAATTGGTCATCATCCAATAGTTCATCAGGTAAAAGATCCTGCATAGTTAAACAGAAATAGTTTAAAGCTTTTTTCAGAGTGGTAGATGTGTACTTGGCGCTAGAATACTCGTATTCAATTTGACCAACTAAGGTTTCTCCCTCAAAGGGAGCAATACCTATTGATAGTTTTTTTGCAGATATTCCTCTTTCTAATCTTTCTACTCGAAAATAATCAATAAAATATTGCGATAGTGCTGTTACTTTTCCCCGTATTCTCATATCCACTAAGAGCGGATAATTTTTTAATATTAATGTTTTAAAATAATTTGCATTTTAATAGATGTGTATGTATATTTGTTTTGTTAATAGAAGATTATGAATCTTCTTTGGTGTTTAAATCAAAGAGTCTTGTGCCTGTATTTTCTGACGCCACACCGCAAGACAGCAGATTAAACACCCATGTCTATACTTTTATGTTATATTTGCATAACAGATAGATGTGGGTACTGCTGTAAATCCGTGGTGTGTAAGGCGTCAGAAACTTTATTTCAGGTACGGTGTGCAGTCCCACATTTATCATTTGAGACCAACCCACAAGACTCGTTACCAATGAAACGAGTTATGAACAAAAAGCAACAATCAAAAAACATCATCACGGCCCCCGAGTAGCTCGGCGACCAAAGTCATACGATGACTTTCCTAGCTGTTGAAGACGTATCGAACCAATTATATACTTGCAACTGTCATTTAACGTCTTGCGCTTCCCGCATTTACAACAATTTTTTTATTTGTGACCTAAGCTAGGCTTAGGAGCAAGAGGATACGTTTGTAAGTATCAATAAAAAGAACCGAGTCAGCAGGTCACAGCCCTCAACACCTTTAAAAATGAACAGTTTTTATAAGGGTGGGAGTGAACTGCCTACTGGAAAAGGTTCCTCCTGCTCAAACCAAATTAAATCCAAAAAATTATGGCCTCTGGTCTTTAAATTAGTAGTGCTTTTTAGGCTATATTTTAACAGCATACCTCCAGTACGGATAAAGCACTCCTCAAGCACAGATATAGTACTAATTACTCAAAATTTGCGTAAGAAAATTCGACAAGGAAAAACGTACTTTAAAGGTACTGCGATCCTGCTAAAAAATCGCTGTAAAATTAGCGCTCAAAATCAAATTAAAACAGCTGGTTCTTCGAGTAGCCTTCGGGTTTTGTTCGAGGATCCTTCGACACTGCGTCGTACCAACGTCGCCTCTTCTTCGGGAATGCTTCGACTGTTGTTCGACTGCGCTTCGGGTAGGAGTCGAGGCGTAGCCGAAGCCCTGCCGAAGCCTAGCCAAAGAGCTCCCGAGCCTGTCTCGACCATGTCCCAAAGAAGTCTCGAAGCCGAGCCAAAGGTCAGTCGAAGAGGGGAAGAGGTATCACCTTCTTCTGTCTTTTGCCTAACCAACTTCGCCCAAGCTTCTGCCTTTCATGCAGTCTGTCTTGAGTTTTCATCGGGATCTCATCGGGTTGCACCGATCAAAACCCGATGCCGACCCGATGAAAAGCCGATGAAATGTAAAAATTCTGTAGGAATTGCTCAAAAGATGGT
>NZ_DKSP01000061.1:0-3265 GCF_002472745.1 Sphingobacterium sp. UBA7253
TGAACAAGTGTTGACAGGGTATCAATCACCTGCTGCTGCGCTGGATTATCAGCCGTAAGATCGTGTGCGCGGCTCAGCGATTGAGGCAAAGACTGAAGACCATTTTTGTAGGGATCGAGAAACTTTTCCATCCCCGTCAGCAAGTACCCACGCTGGCCCGTTTCTGCATTCTGCAAATCCTGTAGAATTTTATTGACACGGCTCATGACACGGCGACTGTGATCGACCATCGCACTATTGTGGATCTGCTTACGGATACTCACATAAGAAGCCGTTGAACTCGCTAACAGGATCAACAGTGAAATTCCAAAACCTACCTGCAGGTTTCTTAAAATAGTTTTAGGCATGCTTTTCAACAATTGAGTTAAGACAATGCCAACTGATGGTCTAGATGGCCGCCAAATATAGCAATAGGGAGCTTAAATTAAATCCCGTGTCGCCCGGCCCCAACCATCTTACCGTATTTTAACAAAAACTTACGTATTTATCCCCCTTCAGCAATCTTGCTGGCAATGATAGCCGAGGTAGCGGCGCAAAAATCTAGGCCCGAATAATCCGGATTATAGCCGCCCATGTAAGGTACAGCCATCATGAAAAGACGTTGACTGGCGTTACTGTTGTGATCTACCAGCCGGAAGCTGTCGTCTATCTTTACCCCGGGCACCTGCAAAAAAATGGCACCATCCGGAGCTACAAACATATGGTCGTTGCCTGCCAGCATTTGTTCTTTGGCCTGTTCCACTGAACGAAATCGCAGGTAAGCTGGACTGACATTGCCATTGTCGACTAAACTCTTGAAAGGAAATTCTTCAAAGTTCAAGGGGCGCTGTCCTACACAATCCACAAATGTCTTATAATGGGTTTTTACTTCTATCCCAGATTCATCGGTATAAAAATAGTTAGCGCCGCGGTCGCTCGCCGGTTCAACCCGACTGTCCGTACCCACATTGACCACTTCCAGCCGACCAGCATCGTGTAGTGCGAGGAGCTCACGACTGGAACTCTGCGGCACAAAAGCGATGACAATGGAAATCAACGGCATCAGTACTTTTTTTAAACGCAGCATATCTTCGGCAGACATATATTTGGCCGGGTAATTCAGGGTAAAGCTCAAGGCAGAAAGCACTTCTTTCCAATAGATAGACTGACGCCTTCTGATAGATTTCAGCGCTTGTTCGTGCTCCTGGCGAAATCCCTCGAAGGCATCTTTCTGTTCCCTTAAACTGAGTACTGCTTCTACAAAGTCTTCCAGGCTGAGCTTTTCCACGATCGCATAAAAGTCGGGATCCTTTTCTTTAAACTGCGCTTTAAAATTACGATCGAACAGAAAATCCAACGACACGAAACCTTCATTTTCAAGTCTGTTAAGCATGAGTTCCTCTTCGGAGATCAAGAGCTTGTTTGCTAGGAAAGGTTCTTCCTGATGGAATCGGATCGCAGGCAGTAGACCACTGCGTGTATGCATCAATAACTTAAAATTTTCACTTCCCGGGTCGATCTGATATCTTAACTCACCTGTCTCCAGCGCCTCAAAAGACCCATTATGACGTGCTATTGTGCGGATAGCATCGATTGCCGTGAGCGAAGCGCCACGTAACCCTACTGCATGGTCTGTTTTTAAGGCGAGCTTTGACGGCGGATAGGGTGATTCAAAATAATGCTCTACATTGCCCTCATACCTGGTTGGCCATTTATGTCCGGTACAGATGATAACCTTGTCTACGATATAAGTATCGATGCTGCCGACCATGATTTTAACCTGCGTCTGGCTTTCCAGATCAATGATATCACTGACCTGGCTGCCGAGATGAATCTGTGTTTCTATCCCCTTTTCATCCGCCATCCGTTTCAATAGCATAAACTGCTCCGAAAGGTAGCGGCCAAGGAGCAATCGTGGCACCACCTTGTAGCAATTAAAATCGTCAACATCGATTCCATAGCTTCGAAGCGTGGTTTCCGATAAGGATTGAACATAATCCTCAATCGTGGAGACCAGTGCGGGAATTTCATGATCCGAGACATTAGTTAGATGCTCCGATGTAGCACCTTCGTAGCTATAAGGCATCCCTGCCCCCAATTGCTTTCGGGACTCGAAAATAGATACTTTGAGACCGGCTATATTCTTTTCGACCAATCTCTTGTACATAAACAGGCCACTGGGTCCACCCCCGATAATGGCTACATGAATGTTTTGTTGCATAGTTTTCGTTGCGCTGCCTAAAGGACAGTATTCGGTTCTAAGAACAAGGGTAAATTGCAGAAAGTTTTAGGCCCATTTATTCCCGGACAATAAAAAACGGGATAAATACGGGCCACGATTTAAATACCTGAATCTCGGATTCTGCAAACGATCATCAGGTACCTGCTGTTTTTCGAATAAACAAAATGATAACAAATAACAATATTATGGAAAACAACATCAACAATCCGGAGATCATCAATGACATTATTAAGATCAACAACGACCGCATCGAGGGTTATAAAAAAGCTATTGATCTGGCGACAAGTCATGGTTTAGATAAACTTATACCAACATTTCAAAAATTTATCGGACAATCGGAAGAATTTATTGCCGAGTTGACACCTTATGTTGAGCTTGAAGGCAAAGAGGCGACGGATAGCACCATGCTGAGCGGCAAGCTTTTCCGCGCCTGGATGGGGATAAAAGTGAATATTACGGGAGATGACGAAAGAAGCCTGCTCGAAACCTGTGAGCAGGGAGAAGATGCCTTCAAATCAACTTATCAAACAGCTTTGGCTGAAGGATCGGAAGAACTTTCGCAAAATGTGCATAGCTTAATCAATACACAGCTCAGCAAACAGCTTGAAGCGCATAATATCATTAAAATGCTGCGCGATAGCAAAACCCTCTAAGATTGAAATAGTAATTTTTCTTTTTCACGAAAAATACCGAAGTGTATATTGCTTCGGTATTTTTTTATGTCTCGACTTCATCATCGACTCATCTTAGCCAAGAATGTAGCGCCGCTTTTGCTGATTGCTTCCATTTCTCCCGAACAGAGATTGTTGTCGTAACCATAAGCGGAAAAAGGGAATCTGAAAAATCATATATTATAGCAGCATTGACATAAACGGTTAAAAAAAGTAATATTTTACATCACTTGCGTCCTAAACGTTTAAAAAGTGGCGGTGTTTGGATATAGCAAAGTTGCTATATTTAAATTGCAAAATTATAACCCACCGCCAGGATAAAGTTAAAGGTTTTTAGTCAGATTTTATCTCTTATCGACCGCGAATTAGTGAA
>NZ_DKSP01000160.1:0-8213 GCF_002472745.1 Sphingobacterium sp. UBA7253
AATCCCACTGATCCTTCCAATTTATCTGTACTTTTTCATTCTGGAGATCAACCGGTAGCCAGATATATCTGCTATCCATAAGATCTTTGGGATTCCAGCGGTCGGCCATAAAGATAAAGGAATCCTTTTTTCCTGCGACAGGAAGGATAAATGTCGATTGGCCACCATAAGTCAAAGCCGAATTCGGTCCTTGCATTGGATCACCAAGGGATTTCCAAGGGCCAAAAAGATTTGTAGCAACATGGAGTTCTGCACGATTTGGATCCCAGCCAGTACATCCACTGGTGATCAGATAATACTTATCTTTGTACTTGAATAAAGCCGGGGCTTCCCTATGATTCCGGAAGAGTAAGGAATCTTTCGCTGTCACATGCAGGTAATCATCGGTTAATTGAACCAGGCGTAAGGCATAGTTTTCGTCCGATGAATAGATTTGGTAAGCCTTACCATCAGTGTCTACAAATAAACCCATATCGCGTGACATATTGTTATTTGGCCGGAAGCTATGGACAAACTGAAACGGCCCAAGCGGAGAGTCACTGGTAGCAACGGCGGCCCTGGCTGCTGCATAGCCTTGCCCTTTCAACTCAAGATGGAACCACATCACATATTTCTTCAGCTGTTCTTGATAGATAACCTTTGGCCGCTCCATAATACAGCCCCAAGCAATATCGCTTGTAGAATCTGTGCTAGGTGTGAGAGCCAATCCTTCAAACTTCCAGTTATACAAATCATTGGATGAGTACACATTGACTCCCTGGGACGTAGTTCCGCCACGTTTCTCACCATACCAATAATATTTCCCATTTTGATGAAGTACGCCACCGCCATGCGCATTGATCACATGACCGGATTGGTCTTTCCATATTTCCCCTGGCGTAAAACTATGCATCTCAGCATGTTCCTTTTTTTGATAAACCCGGACATAATCAATTTCATATTTTGCAGGAAGTAATTTATCAGCTATCGTGCCGCCATTTATTCCGCCGAGGGCCAAATTTAACAGGAGATAATGCGGTTGGGTAAACGGATTGAATCCTGTACCATCCCGATTGACCAATTGATCCATAGGAACGTGAAGCATTTCTATATCGTCCACATAAAGCGTAATAGCGTCTTCATTCCAAATCATTCGCCAAATATGGAACTGATCTGCCCACGCCTTTCCGCCAAGATCTTTGACGGCTTTCGTCTTACCAAACCAATGTGCTTTCCAGCGTTGGTCAGTACCGGTTGCGATATTAGCCAATATATTGCCACGGTAATATTCCATGATATCTATTTCACCATTGGATGGCCATTCTTTGGTGGTGCCTAATGTCCAGAATGCAGGCCAAAGGCCCTCACCAACTGGGATACGCGCCCGGATTTCAAAAATCCCGTATTTCCAGCTCTGCTTGCCCAAAGTATTTATCGAAGCCGAAGTATAGGTTATTTTTTTACGGCCGGCAATCCAATCATGACTGCCCTGAATAAAACCTGAATGATTACGTTGTTCTTTTTTTGCTTCAATAACCAACAGGCCATTACGACAGGAAGCGTTTTCTTTTTGATACCATTGCTCTTCCCGGTTACGTTTGAAACCTTCTTCGTAACTCCATTTAGCCGTGTCGGGTGCACCATTATAATCAAACTCATCCGACCATACCAATTTATACTGTGGTGGGATGGGCTCTTGACTATATGCGGCAAAACAACTTGACAGCAAACTAAGACAGACAGATAAAAGTTTTTTCATGATTTAGTTTAAGTTTCTTTGAGCTAACAGCTCTTGATGATCAGTAAACAAAAATATCCCCCTTTTTCTGCGTGATCAAGGGGGATATTGAGTCAAAAAGAGGGATATATTCGTATTTGTGTAATAATGAGATGACACATATCTATTTTCATATTTTCTACAGTCCGGTTGGGGCAGTTCCACTGATAAGTGACCATCCTGGATTTTGATAAATAACAGAGTTTTCTGCTGTTCCGTCATCCGAAGCCAACTGGAAATGCTCTGTGGCAATGGGTGCGAGGTAATGCGCCATGGCAAATTTTACACCGGTATAAGACAGGGCATTGCTTCGGATCTCCAATGGTCTGAGGTATTCACTCCGTGCGGGATCTGAAACGACAGATTTGTCATTGGTAGCACCATAAATCAATTGTTCGGGTGTATACCAATCTTTCATCGGTCCCCAAAGTTTAAAACCTTCAAAATGGTCTGCTGTTGTAATCAGTTGATCCATAGCCCGCCAACGCTTAAGATCCATCCAACGTAGACCTTCAGCCATAAGCTCACTTCTGCGTTCGCGACGTATATTGTACAATGTTGGTGATATAAACTGTCCTACAGAATACGCGCCCCAATCTTTCTTTTCTTTATCCATTTGCGTTGCCGCAATGGTCGCATTGAAATCAGGATCGACTTTAGCCCGTGTACGCAGTGCGCGCCAATAGGCCTGTGCCTTCGTATCTAAATTTTGATTCTTTTCATAACAAGCCTCCATATAATTGAGGTAGGCCTCGGTGGCTCGGAAGGTAATGCTACCCGTAAATCCCTGACCATTGTTAGCCTGAAGACCATCGTATGAAATTCCTTTCCGAATCGTGTATCCTGTTGTATATCGGCGTCCCCAATCGGTATCATATACCGTCGGTATGGGTTCAGTTTGCGTAGCGTGAGATCCTTGTCCAATATTGACCAATACATTTTTCTGACCAGGTTCTTTTAAAAACAATTGTAAACGGCCATCGCGATTCTTCCGAACGTCTGCAATATAATCATCACCAGCGTAACCGCTGCCCGCGGCGTAAATAGGCAGTCCATTGGACATCAGAAAGCTTTCGACAAGGCCGCGTGTCAATCCAACTGCATAATTTCCAGCTTGAGCATACACAGGCACATTATGCGTCACCAGGCTTTGATTGTATTGACGCCACAGCAGTACTTCACCATAACCCGACATATCTACTGCGCCAAACATGCTGAAATACGGATTCTCGTTGTTGGCAGATTCTATAATTCCGGTATTATTTTCCAGTTGAATATTGTCAGCAACAGCAGAAGCCGATTCCATGGCCTGCGTTAAAAAGTAGTCGATCTCTCCGGTAATACTTCCAGTCGGGAATGCATAATTGCTATTGTATGATTTTGCAGCACCCGGCCAGTTTGGTCCTTTAGGGACGAATGCGGTTCCGCTGAAGTATTTGAGCCATGTACCCTCATACAAAGCCACTCGGGATTTGAACAGTTGCGCGACATTTTTTGAGATCCGCTGTTTCTTGCCGTCCGGCGAACTTTGGTTCAGCAAGGTGATAGCCGAATCTAAGTCAGAAAGAATAAAACGAGCGACTTCATTTCTTGGCGAACGCTTACTTGCTTCTACCAAAATATTCTTGTCCTTATCCGACATCACATTGCGAATAATAGGAAAATCACCCAAGGCCTGCAATTTCCCAAAGTAAACGTAGGCCCGTAAAAAATAGGCTTCACCGATATAATGTGCTATGTTACTTGAATTTCCGAGAATACGATTTTCTTTCCATTTGGGAACCACCGTATTTATAAAATAATTCATCTGATAAATACTTGAAAAATCCCAGTCACCGTCTTCTGATGGGACACGCCATTGCCCTGGAATAAACTTGTTATCGAGTGTTGGAGTGGCCATATTGTCTGTGTTTCCGTCTATGCCGAAAGTGCCAAAAGACCAGTTGCTATGCGAAGGCAACAATCCTGCGTATTGATTTACGGTATAAGCAGCAAGTTGTGACTCCTCATCCAGATAAGCTTCAGGTATAATGGACGAAGGGGGTGCAATATCCAAATATTTATTGCAGGAAGCTAGACCTACCAAAGCGACAAGGCCTAATTGCATCAATCTAAAAATAGTATTATTGAATTTCATAATGAATCGACTTAAAATGTAACACTTAAACCTGCAGACCAGACTTTAGTCAATGGGTAAACGGTTCCGTTGCTTCCACCATCAATAGTTTCGGGATCAAACATTCCCGCTACACTTGAGCCGGTCCAGATATTTTCTCCGGAAACGTATACACGCAAACGCTCCACACCGAAACGTTTTGTTGTTTCTTTCGGCAAGGTATAGCCCAGCTGAATATTTTTTATGCGGATATAGGCTGCGTTCTGCAAAAAGCGCGTCTGCGTCTGCTGATTTTTAGCAGTCCCAAAAACAGGACGTGCGTAATATGCTTCAAGATTTTCACCCAGGGGATTATCTGCAGTACGGAAATAATCAAGATGATCGACCAAGCCCGTTGACCACCATTTTGAAGTTGCTCCCCAAAAATAGTAGCCTCCTTGCCAATAATCGCGTTTCATGACGCCTTGCATGAAAATGCTAAAGTCAAAATTTTTGTAGTCCGCATTCAGATTCAATCCAAAGGAGTAACGCGGTGTGCTGTTTCCAATCACACGACGATCACCTGGATCGGCCTCTGTATTGCTTCCACCATCTATTTTTCCGTCTCCATTAAGATCAGCATACATGATATCTCCTGCCCCCCATTGTGAACCTAACGCATTTTGCCCACCATTGGGCAAGCTCGCCAGATGCTGGCTCATTTGCTCTTCTGTCTTGGCAATACCAAGGGTTTGATACCCCCATATTTCACCCAGCTTTTGACCTTCACGATAGTTTGATAATGACCCTATTGCGTTAGGATAACGTGTTACTGTTGTGGTATAATCAGACAAGAGGAACTTTGCTCCATATGCAAAACCACTGGCAGTACGGTCATTCCAGCCCAGGGTAGCTTCAAATCCTCTTGTTTTTAAGTCGGTGTTATTTGTTTGAGGAACTTGGGTGCCTAATGTATTAGGCAACTGCGGAGCCGGGCCGACCATATTAAATGTTTTCCGTTCGAAGACCTCAAAAGACCCAGAAAGGCGGCTATTTAAAAAGGCGAAATCGACACCCAAGTTCTTCGTATTGATAGATTCCCAGGTCAATAAGGCACTTACGAGGCCTGGAGCCGATGCAGAATTTGGTCGCGCATTATTGATCAGCCAAGCACCATTAGCCGTTCCGGGATTTTGAACAACATAGGTAGGGTACCAGTCATCAGTATTCTGATTACCCAGCTCCCCATAAGAAGCTCTTAATTTCAGCATATTAATAAATGGTGCCGACTCTATGAGGAAGTTTTCTTTGGCGATGTTCCATCCTGCAGAAACTGAAGGAAACCAGCCCCAGCGGCTATCGCTGCGGAAACGTGATGAACCGTCATAACGCAAATTAGCTTCCAATAGATATTTTTCAGCATAGTTATAATTTAATCGGCCGAAGAAACCCGCTGTTGCCCATTTTTGATATTCGCCAGATACCGTAGGGGCAACTACTTTTCCATTGATATCTGTGCCCGAAGTCAGATTCAATACCGGTTGATCCGGGATAATGATTCCGTCACGTTGCACACCGAGATTGCGATAGGCCGTATGTTCAACCTGACCACCGACCATAACTTTAAAATGATGGTCGCCCCAGCTTTTATCGTAATCAGAAAAGATATTAATGTTGTAATAGTTTTCCTTTAAACCAAATTCGTAGACATTGGATGAGTTTTTATACAAATAGGGATCACCATTCACGTCATGATTGTAAAGACGCTGCGAATCCCAATGACGAAATTGAGTTGTGGTCCTATAGTTAAAATTACCGGTTGTACGCCATCCTTTAATTGGTTCAAGGATCAGTTGTAACTGTTGATAAATGTAATCCTTACTGGATTTATCCTGTCCGCCTTCTTTCATGGCAAGTGCAGGTGAAGGAGAACTGAACAAGTATCCATTCGGATCATAAAGTGGCAGCGTTGGCCAGCCCTGTCTTCCTAAATCATCATAAAAACTATTGGTCAATGCTGCAGGTCGGTCGTAGTCTTCACGTACCAACCTAGCGTTGTAATTTACCTGAAAGATGTCAGATACTTTAGAATTGATTTTAGCCGCAACAGAGTAACGGTCGTAATGGTCTGTATTGAAGGCCATCAATCCTTGTTGCTTCATGAAATTGCCAGAAAGGTAATAGGTTGTTTTTTCGGTTCCACCATTGAGACTCAGGTTGTGCTCCTGGGCAAAAGCCTGATCCCGGTACATGACGTCGAACCAATCGTTATTGTCGTTACCATAGGCATATCCTTCAGCCCAATACAACTTATTATTCGGATCGACAATGGTCGAATTTTTCAGGCTTCCGTTTTGATAATCCAAGATGCGCTGTAGATGCTCCGCGGAGAAATGCGGTGAACCGCCTGCGTTGACTTCGGCCTGATTGAAATATTGAGCAAAAGTGTAAGAGTCCATCATCTTAGGCATCAATGTCGGTGCGTTCATACGAAAGCTATTATTATAATTTACCGAAGTACGTCCAGCCTTTCCAGATTTTGTGGTGACCAAAATAACCCCAAAAGCGGCTCTAGAACCATAGATTGAAGCAGCACCAGCATCTTTCAAGACAGAAACGCTTTCGATATCTTGTGGATTTAATGCTGCCAAAGACCCTTCAGAACCGTCAATTAGGACCAATGGTGCCGAAGAAGATGTGCCGATTGTACCTGTACCCCGGATATTAATAGATGGATTGGTTTCCATCGTTCCCGAGTTTTGGGAAATATTGAGGCCGGGGGCCAGTCCTTGCAGTGCCTGGATAGCATTTCTTACAGGTCTATTTTCCAGCTGCTTGGCATCTACCACCGCAACAGAACCAGTCAGGTTTGTTTTTTTCTGCGAGCCAAAACCAACGACCACCACTTCATCCAAAACATCTCCTTCGGAAGCATCAAGCTGCACGTTAAGCTCGTAGTTTCCTTGGCTAATCTGTTTAAGCTGACTGAATTCAAAGCGCTGTTTCGCATAGCCTAGAAAGGTAAATTCTAATGCCGTGACGGTCGCAGCACTGAGTGTATATTTCCCTTGTGTATCTGTCTGCGCCTGCATTGTGGAACCGATATTTTTAACGGTCACTCCAGCAAGTGGCCTGTTATTTTCGGTAACCTGGCCCCGTACAGTTATTGACTGTGCATAAGTCTGCTGTAAGCTTAAAAGTAAAAAGCAGATAGAACAAAGCCAGCGCTGTGTTAATTCGATTTTCCTTTTCATAAGTAAAACTGTTTAGTGATTAAATAATATTTTGATGAAGAGTAACATGGCAATATGAGGTAGCAATATTGCGTTCCGTTAGGAATTCAAGGATCAAACAATCCACTTTTGATTAGTAAATTCATCATAATTAAACTTGGTTATTTAGCTGTTTTTGAGTTTTAGCCAACTTACTTTCCCACCACCTATTTTTTATGTGATTTGGAGAGGGTATTCATCTAATCAGGCAAACACTCTTGGTTATTTAACATCGTCAACACAATAAAACGTCATATTGACACTTGCAATATTATCAAAAACGTTACAGAGGAAGGGGGGTAGAATCTTCTTATTTTAAGGGGTAAATTCGTCAATTTAGGCTTTTTGACCTTGTTAAAGGATATTCTGGTTTCGGCAGACAAAAAAAGCCACATCTCCCGACGTGGCTTCTAAACTAAATTTATAAACATGTTATTCACTAGGGATCAGCTTTTGGTATAACTAAACTGGCTCCCAAATTATGAGCTTCTATTTATAGGAATTGATCGATTTGGATACTCTCCAGTCTTTACCTTCACGCACTAAGGTAACAAGATCGGTTTTGGTGAAATTTTCAAATTTCAAAATAACCCTGGCCACCATATAATCTGTAGACTGTTCAACTACATCTGTGCTAACCGCACAATTCAGGTGGATATTTTTTTGCTTTTTCAAGGATTTAACCACTTCATAGCGGCTATATGACTTTAAGGTGCCCGTTTGTACCTTTAGATTAAAGTCTTCAGCAAACAACTGTTCTATTCCAGCCGACTCACCTTCAGTGATCACGGCGACATAGTGCTCTAGCGCAAAGTCTGCGGTTGATAGATTAACGCTGACTGGGTTTGATTTTGAACCCGGTCCTTCAGCTGCCATAGCAAACGTTGATACGGCCATTAAAGCTGCTACTGTGAATGTTTTTACAAGAGTTTTCATACTATCTTTTTTTTGTTTTTTTTACCTTGCTTATCTGTTGACTCAAAACTATCGCTCCAAATGCTTGTTGCCCACGGATTTTAGATCAATAACCAGCAAAAGTCGCTGAATGACTGAAATGAAAAAGTAAACTTCAAAATGCATAAAGAACATA
>NZ_DKSP01000160.1:8323-8861 GCF_002472745.1 Sphingobacterium sp. UBA7253
TCAAAATGCATAAAGAACATACGATCAATTTTAATAGCTCCGTGCCAAAGACCATACCAATTGGCCCCAAGGTTCATTTATGCCTTTTAAAGCTCATTATGGTCGATCTAAGCTCTTCTTCAAAAAACGCAATGTACGTATGCGAACAGTTATTAACCGAATTGTTCACATACGTACAGCACATTAAAATGTAATAGAAGTTTAATGTGCTGTGCATCTTGAAGTGAATGACGATATACAGTAAAAAAGAAACGTATTTATTTGCCTGATCAGAAAGATCAGATACCAATTTTTGGGGGGACAAACAGGCTAGTAACACGGTACAAGCTCGCGAAACATAGGTTTAACTGGTCATCTTCGAGGGAATATATCGGAATTACAAACTCATTCCCAAGGTAAACGCGACGCCTTTAGATTCCAGGTCCACATTTCCTGCCAGCTCCGATAAGTCTTCGGCAGCAAGCTTTGAAGACTTCAATGATCGATTGAGTTATGTGACGCAGCTCATCATTACCCGTAAATTTAGCTCAAATCTATC
>NZ_DKSP01000160.1:9029-14206 GCF_002472745.1 Sphingobacterium sp. UBA7253
ATTTAGCTCAAATCTATCGCTCGTTGTGGTCCCAACCTATCTTCACCGGAACTATACCACTTACAACGATCAGAATGATGTATTTGCCCTTGGTATTGGCGGTCGAGCCAAGGTCAGCAATAGGATCGCATTAGTAGCAGACTATACATTCCCTTTCCGAAAGTCGTGGAACAAAAAATATCGTGAAGATGTAAGCGGACAGCGTTACTATAATGCATTAGGTGTCGGTTTGGAAATGGATACCGGAGGCCATATCTTCCATCTCAATTTTACCAATGCAACCGCAATACAAGAATCTCAGTTTATTAGCGAAACAAATAGCTCCTGGGGTAAGGGACAATTCCGTTGGGGATTCAGCATTGCACGCCGTTTCAATTTTAACAAAAAATAAAAAAGCAATTGCTCCATCGTGGACTTGGAATCAAAATAATCTGTCCAACGTAATAAGAATTCAAAATACTTAAAAGCATCATCGGTTGATATGTTCTTAAATCAAAAAAGCGGATAACAATGCTGTTATCCGCTTTTTTATCACACAATATTAAATCTACAAATCATTTAACCACTTATTTACCTCATCTTGTGTTTTACCGGTCTTCTTTTGAAGTTTACCTACCAATTCGTCTTCTTTGCCCTCGGCATATAATAGATCATCATCAGTAAGATCTGCATATTGTTGTTTTACCTTACCTTTGATTTCGTTCCAACGGCCTTTCCATGTTAATTCGCTCATAATTATTTTCCTTTTATTGTTTATTAATAGAACAGTATCGCTCCACTAATCGTTTAAAAAATAATGTTATAAAATGTTAATTCTACAACATTCACCTGGTAAACAGGCACTTTCTATTTTTTATATTATTATTTCCGGTTACAATTGGCCGTCCATACCTTGCTGTCTTTTGTATAACCAATTGTCAATTTACCGGCATCAATACGGATAACTCCTGTACCTGCCGAACCAATGTTGACCAAGACGTTATCCTTTTTTTCAAAATCTACGCCGTTGAGATTTGGAATGCCATTTCCAAAAGCGAAATTATAGGTATCGCCAACTTTTGTTACGGTAACTGTTCCTTCTGCAGCGGCAACATCATTGTCATTGTTATTCATATCATCATACGAGATAGTGCCTTCATATTTACCAACAAAAAGATCGTTGTCGGCCGGATCATCGTCTTTGCTACATGATGTAAAGCCTACTAAAACCGTTAAAATAAGCATACCTAGTCCCAGTGTTTGAATTAATTTTTTCATACGTCGATGTGTTAATGTGAATACTCTATTTTATTACAGCTGGGTAAAATTCAAACTTTATGCCAGTCCAAATACAGCCTTAGAAACACCCGTATCAAATACACAAGAAGGGGTATAAATACCGAACTAGCGAATAAATACACAACGATCGTATGCAGATATCCGTTAAATACCCCATTTCTATTAATAAGTCATTATGATTTTTTTGTATTTTTAAGACCATAACTGGTTTTTCCCTCCACATTGGAGTAATCTAACTCCAATCTAGTGGGAAAAACCTCCGGTATAATGCATGATTAGATCCCATATAAAAAAAACAGCCTTATTTATGAAATTATTTTCCGTCTTTCTATTTTTTATTGCCCTCCAGTCTTGCACCGTTCAGCGGATAGAAAAAAAAGAAAAAGGTTCTTTGTATATCAATACATCAATCCCCGCACATAGTTCCTTAGCCATCTCAACCGAAGATGCCAATCCATTTTCCATTGAGACTAAAAAAAGCTCGACCGGTCGGCTAAAAATTTTGAATGCATCAGAGGAAATTGAGATGGAGAAGGACAAAACATACACACTGAATGTCAACCAGAAAGGGAACATCGTATTCCTAAATCAATCCGATCAAGGAACTAATATCCAATTGAGAGTCTATAACCATACATCGAAGATCATTCAGAAAACAAATCTCATCCACTAAGAAAGGAGGCAAAATATTTTTAAAAAAACTTGGAGCAAAAGCGCATTATCGCTAAATTCATTTATTCCAAGCCTACACTATGGAAATCAATTATGCGCTTATCGTTCGAAGATTCGAGGAATATTTTGACCTATGGAGTTCCAAAGTATACCAATATGCAATCCATAAAACCAAATCTTCTTATCTAGCCGAAGAAACCGTACAGCGTGTATTTATCAAACTCTGGAAAAATATGAGTGACAAAAATATCGATGCCACCATAGAATCCCAGATTTTCTGTATCACCCGAACAGTGGTGATCGATCTGGTCAAGGCAGAGTATAACCGTAAGAAACTTTTGGATCACGATCAGACATTTGTCTTACGCCATAGCCCTCAGGATGATTTTTATGCCAAACAACTTACATCCACACTCCATGAAATTGTCGATAAACTACCGGAGAAACGCAAGGAGATTTTTATGCTAAGCCGATTTTCTAATCTTTCGCATAAGGAAATTGCGGACAAGCTGGCCATATCGACAAAAACTGTGGAGAACCAATTGACACTAGCACTAAAAACCATTCGAAAGGCTTTACTGTTCGGTATGCTGGTGCAAATTATTTTTTAATTTCTTTGGGGGCTACCTCATTTTCGATCGTAATCTTTATACATGAAGATTACAAAAACACTCATCGACAAATACCTAAGCGGTAAAGCCAGTGCGGAAGAAATTGCCGCAGTAGAAAATGCGCTGGCCAATAACGAGTTTTATTGGGAGGATTTTATGCCGGAAACGGAATGGCAAGCATATGAGATGGATTCGGATTTTAAAAACCAAAAGGAAATAAAAGGGCATATTTTCAAACAAATAGGGCAAAAAAATAAGGATCGTTTCAACTGGTTAAAATATGCGGCTATTATCTTCTTCATTGGAATCGGAGCTTGGCTGGGATTAAACCAGATCGATTCTTCTAAATATAACACCGCATATCGTAGCGCGAAGAAAGTCCAGCCCACACCACAAGAGCAACCAAGTAATTTATATTATATCAATTCAGGTAATACCATTCAACAAATTGCAGTTCCAGACGGCTCTACTATCGAGCTATACCCCAATTCTGAAGTAAAATTCAGTTCAGATTTCACAACTATTAGCGCGCGGGAAATCCAATTAAAAGGTAAAGCCAAATTTACGGTAGCGAAGGATAAGACAAAGCCTTTTCGCGTTCATACGGCAGATTTGACAACAACCGCACTTGGCACTGTTTTCAGTGTGGAAGAAGGTGGTAGTGCAGTTACGAAAATAAAACTTTATGAAGGCCGTATTGAAGTCAAAAGCAATCAGCATCCTGAAAATAAACAGGCCTTAAATCTACAGTTTCAACCCAACGAAGAAATCAGCATTGATCGCAAGCTACAACAGATCATTGCCGAAACCCGAGTCAATACTTCTCAATCCAGCAAAAGGGGATCTTACTTAAAAACTAGCGGACAACTGATCTTTAAAAACCTCCCATTGCAAGATGTACTTCACATCATCAGTCATAATTATGGCCTTAAACTAAGCGTTGAACCTAAAGATATACAAAATAAATATTATAGTGGAACGTATAAAAATACAGCATCTGCATACGTCAACATGTTAGCTGATATCCGAGCACTCCATAAAATAACCATTCATGTACACACCGAATAACATTCACTCACATAACCCACAAATTATGCACAATTATTTACCTTCCAAGCATAGTATCCTGACTATGCTATTATTGAGATCCAACATTCGAGCCGACGTAAACTGGGCACTGCGTCTTGGCCTCGTGGGGCTTTTGTCAACAAGCTATCTTCTCGCTAATGCCCAACAAAATGCGACCATTAACGGAGTAATCAAAGATGAAACAGGAAAGCCCATCCCCTCGGCGACGGTAACCATACGTAATGCGACGAGCGGAATGAAAAAAACAACAACCAGCAGGCCTGACGGAACTTTTTCACTCGACCAGATTCCCGCTGGACAGGGCTACCAGATCAGCGTATCGTCTATCGGTTTTAAAAGCAGAGAACTGTTGGATTACACCATTACAGACAGAGACAAGCTAGCGATCAATATCAGTTTGGAATCGAGTGCGCAAAACCTACAGGAGGTTGTCGTTACAGCGCTTGGTATCAAACGCGAAAAAAAAGCGCTCGGTTATACAGTCGCTGAACTCAAAGGCGACGAGCTGACGCAGGGTAAGGAAACCAATGTGGCGAATGCCTTATCGGGTAAAGTTGCCGGCGTGCAGGTAAGCCGCGCCGCATCCGGTGCCGGAGGTTCATCCAAGGTCGTGATACGTGGTAACAATTCACTTATCGGTAATAGCCAGCCGCTCTATGTTGTTGATGGAGTACCGATTGATAATCAAAACATTTCATCTCCAAACCAATCTGGGGGAACCGATTATGGCGACGGAATCGGAAACATCAATCCCGAAGACATCGAAACGATGTCGGTATTAAAAGGCCCGAATGCGGCCGCACTTTATGGACAAAGAGGAAGTAACGGAGTTATCTTGATCACAACTAAATCTGGTAAAGCTGGTAAGACCCGTTTTAGCTATGGTACAGATTTTTCATTGGGCAATGGGCTGGTCTTACCGGATTTTCAAAATGTCTATGGACAAGGATTGAACGGAACATTTACACATTTCAGAAAAGATGACGGCACCATTGTTTCTATGAGTGAAGCGCTGAAAAATGGTTACAGTGGTATGCCTAAAATGAGCGCCGGACGTGACCGTACGACACGGGCAAGCTGGGGTGCAAAAATGGAAGGCCAGACTTATGAAGATGCTTATGGCAACATCTTACAGTTAACACCGAAACCAGATACCTACTCATCGTTTTTTCAAACGGAGAAACAGTTTGTCAACAACCTTAGTATAGATGGCGGAACCGACAAAGTAAACTACCGTTTTTCATTTGCCAATACAGATGTAAAGGGTTATATCCCAACCAATACGCTGAAGAGAAACAATTTCGGTCTGCGCACACAAGCCAAAATAACCGATAAATTTCACATCGACATCAAGGCGAACTATATCGCACAAAAGGGGCAAAACCGGCCAACACTGGCCGATGCGGCAGACAATCCTGCCTACCTATTTATCAGCCAGCCGCGAAGCTTGGGCAACGACATCATGGCACAGTATAAATGGACCGCACAGGAGATCAGCAGACAGCTTGGATTTTCGGGATTGACGGA
>NZ_DKSP01000010.1:0-2870 GCF_002472745.1 Sphingobacterium sp. UBA7253
GACAAATACATCTTGGATTTCACGGTTGGGCATCCAACCTATAAGTATAATCGTTTTTTTATTGAGGGGGATCCACAGGCTTTATTAATTGTTGAGTTTAGGGGGCTTACAGCTGCCGAAACAGAGGCGAAAGCGATGGCATTGAAAGCAGATCTAATTGCTCGTGGCTTAGGATATGCCTATCCTTATATTACCGGTATTGAACAGACGAATTTAGTTTGGGATGTGCGCAAAGCGGGCCTTGGTTTAATCCGTAATTTGCCTGGGGACAGTCAGCCTGTAAATTTGATGGAAGAGTGTGCGGTTGCGCCTTAGGATCGACCTGCTGACGGGCGGGATATTCAAAAGCTTTTGATAGAAGAGGGAGTACATGCATCTTATTATGCGCATGCAGGAGCGGGAGAGCTGCATATCGAACCCTTTGTAAATCTGAAAACAGCGGCCGGTAAACGTACTTTTCGTTCAATCCTCGAGAAAACGAGTGATCTTGTGTTAAAATATAACGGTTCGCTGAGTGGTGAGCACGGTGATGGTCGTCTGCGCGGAGAGTTTATTGGTAAAGTGCTTGGCGAAAAAGTTTACAAATTACTTGAGGAAGTCAAATTCATCTTTGACCCACAGGGAGTTTTTAATGCAAATAAGATTGTCAACACACCGCCGATGGATTCTCATTTGCGTTATGACAACGATAGCAACCGAACTGAAATAAAGACCTACTTCGATTTTTCTAAAGATGAGTCTATCCTTCGGTTGGCGGAGAAGTGTTCTGGTTCGGGAGATTGCCGAAAGACTGAAATTACAGGAGGAACAATGTGTCCGTCGTTTATGGCTACACGTGATGAAAAAGATACAACACGGGCACGGGCAAATATGCTGCGTCAGTTTTTGACGAATTCTACAAAGAAAAACCGTTTCGATCATGAAGAGATCAAAGAGGTCATGGATCTCTGTTTAAGTTGCAAAGGCTGTAAAACGGAGTGTCCTTCCAGCGTAGATGTTGCTAAAATGAAAGCAGAATTTCTACAACACTATTATGATGAGCATGGTGCGGGGTTTAGAACAAAATTAATTGCTAATTTCACCCAGTCTCAGAAACTCGGATCGTGGGTTGCACCTCTTTATAATTTTGTGGTCAAAAATGATTTCTTGTCAGGAATGGTCAAAAAAACAGTCGGATTTGCGCCAAAGCGTTCCTTGCCAACCGTCAATGGCACGACCTTAACCCAATGGGTAAAAAAACAAGCAGTGGTAAGTGATGCCAAGCGTCGTGTTTATCTTTTTTCGGATGAGTTTACGGAATATAATGATGCAGAGATCGGTATTACAGCATATAAATTATTGACGGCATTGGGGTATGAAGTAATCATTCCAAAACATGTGCAAAGTGGGCGGACTTATCTTTCCAAAGGGTTTGTGAAAGAAGCAAAGAAGATTGCGAATCAAAATATCCATTTCCTAAAGGGGTTAATTACGGATGATACGCCACTTTTAGGCGTTGAACCATCAGGGATAATTACATTTAGAGACGAGTATTTGAGTTTAGTAGACGATGATTTGCGGGTTGACGCACAAAAAGTAGCCAAAAATGCGTTGATGATTGACGAATTTCTGTTGACTGAAATGAAGGCTGGGCGTATTCATCCGGAACAGTTTACTGGAACAACAAAAAAGATAAAGCTGCATGGTCACTGTTACCAAAAGGCTTTTCACCTCGTGACTGTGACAGAACAGGTTCTATCATTCCCGACGAATTTTAGCGTAGAAACTATTCCTTCGGGCTGTTGTGGTATGGCAGGATCATTTGGTTATGAGGCTGAACATTATGATGTTTCGATGAAAGTGGCCGAGCTGGTTTTGTTACCAACCATACGTAAAACATCATCCGATACGCTAATTGCTGCGGCGGGTACTTCCTGTAGGCATCAGATTAAAGATGGTGTAGGAAGAAAATCTTATCATCCTGTGGAAATTTTATACGATGCTTTATTGAAATAAAATAAAAACATTGATAATAGTTGTTTGTTATCAGTAATAATGGTAATATTATAAGAGCAATATTCATTAATAACTGATAACAAACAATTCAATATGTACAAGATTCAATCTATAGCATTTCTTGCAACCGCTACGGTGCTGATGGCTAGTTGCGGAAATTCCAATCAGAAGAAAACTGATGGAAGTGATACAACAACGGTTAACAAAATTGAAGGTGTAAAAATCGAACAATTTACGAATGGTACACCGGGCGCAGAAAAGAAGAACTTTTTTCTACGTATCACAGATGAGATCTTAACCGATTCAAGTCGGATTTATATCACAAAATCTCTTTACAAACAAGATACTGTTGGAGCGAAGTTTGAGATTATAGATTTTATACCCGCAGGTATAATAGACGGACAGCCGAGTGATGACGTCGGTTTTACCAAAGGTAAAATTAGAATCTCGTCATCGGGTCAACAGTCTGATAATTTAATTAAAGCGTTAGGTGACTTATTTCAGACGCCTACAACTGATTCTTTTACAAAAGATGTAATTCTTCCGAATGTCTTTTCATCCAATAAGGTGAATGCTGACTTGTCCAAAAAAACAGCATATAGCTTTAAACTATTTTTGGACAATAAAAAAGCTGCTCCAGCGGAGCTCTTCTTTAATGTAGACACGTATAAGCATTCTATTGAATTTTCAGAGAAAGATCCTTCGTTCCGAGCTGGATTTTTATCAGCGTTAACCGGTAAATAGTGAAGCTGTGACATGTGCCACTACTTCGATGAGCCCTAAGTTATATGCTCAGGTGTAGTATATAGATTGATTATAAAATAAAAACGGCTAGAAATTATCTAGCCGTTTTTATTTTATATGAAAAAGAGATA
>NZ_DKSP01000125.1:0-8085 GCF_002472745.1 Sphingobacterium sp. UBA7253
CACATTAATTTGAAATAGACATCATTTAAATGGCTAAAAAACTTCAGACTTTTTTTCTAGAATTCGCAAACATTCACCGTTTTTTGCTACGGTTTTGGCGCGAATTGGTAACTCCACCATATGAATTTAAAGAAATTGTCCGCCAGTGCTATGAAATAGGCTACAAATCTTTGCCTTTGATCAGTTTAACGGGGTTTATTGTTGGATTTGTCTTTACAAAACAATCGCGTCCTTCTTTGGAAGAATTCGGGGCGACTTCGATGTTGCCTTCGCTTATTTCGATTGCTATTGTTCGTGCTCTTGCACCGCTGGTGACAGCTTTAATAGCTTCGGGTAAAGTGGGCTCGCAAATCGGTGCGGAACTAAGTTCGATGAATGTCACGGAGCAAATCGATGCCATGGAAGTTTCGGGAACTAATCCATATAAGTATCTTATTGTAAGTAGAATATTAGCTACAACTATTGGGATTCCTGTACTATGTTTTTATGTAGCGGGTATAGGTCTTTTAGGCGGTTACCTAAGTATGATGAGTAAAGACGACTTAAGCTTTTTGAGTTTTTTTACGCAAGTATTTGAGACGATAGCATTTAAGGATTTAGGTGCTATGGTTTTGCGTGCGGTTATATTTGGTTTTACTATTGGAGCTGTAAGTTGTTATTGCGGTTATTTTTCTTCAAAGGGGACTGAAGGTGTGGGTAAGGCAGCCAATGCTGCCGTTGTAGCTTCGATGTTCCTTGTATTTATTGAGGAAATAATTATTGTTCAAGTTTTATCGTTCTTTGGATAGCGAGCTATGGAAAAGATTAAATCAACCATCGACCATTCGAAGCCGGTCATTGAAATTAGGGATGTTAGCAAGTCTTTCGGTGATAATCACGTCCTACGTGGTGTCAACCTGGATTTATATAAAGAAGAAAATCTCGTTGTGCTTGGACGTTCTGGAACGGGGAAATCAGTGTTGATCAAATTGATTTCTGGTTTATTAAGACCGGATGAGGGGACGATCAATGTTTTGGGAGAGTCAGTTCTTGAATTAAATGATCGCGAACTGCGTGAATTACGCTTAAAAATAGGGTTTTCTTTTCAGAATAGTGCGCTTTATGATAGTATGACTGTGCGCGAAAATTTGGAATTTCCATTGGTTCGAAATAAACGGAACTTAACACGTTCGGAGATCAACTACGCTGTAGAAGAGGTTTTGGATGGAGTAGGGCTTTCGCAAGCTATCAATCAGATGCCATCGGAGTTGTCGGGTGGACAACGTAAACGAATTGGTATTGCGCGCACACTGATTCTTAGACCTGAAATCATGATGTACGATGAACCAACAGCAGGACTAGATCCGATCACTTGTTTGGAGATTAATGGATTGATTAATGAGGTTCAGGAGAGGTATAAAACAGCATCAATTATTATTACGCATGATTTAGCTTGTGCGAAAGAGGTGGGAGACCGTATTGTAATGTTGTTGGATGGCAAGTTTGAAAGACAGGGGTCTTTTGAAGAGATTTTTGATACAGATGACGCACGTGTAAGAGCGTTTTATAATTATAATTTTATTCTATAATATACATGAGTAAGGCAGAAAATAAAAGAGCAATCATTGTCGGTATTTTTGTTTTTTTAGGCGTATTGATTCTTTTAGCGGGTATTTTTATTTTGGGTAGCCAGCAAAAGAAATTTACTAGAAATATCGAAATTACGACTTCATTTCCCGATGTCGCTGGATTGAAAGTGGGGAGTAATGTGTGGTTTTCTGGGGTTAAGGTAGGGATCATTAAGAATATACATTTTAAAAGCGTGCAGGATGTTGAGGTGGTATTGACAATCGAGGAGAAATCTGCTGAATATATTCGTAAAGATGCTGTAACAAAATTGGGCTCGGACGGTTTGATTGGTAACAAGATCGTAGTGATTTCTGGAGGGTCGCAAAATGCGCCAACAGTGGAGACAGGTGATTTCTTGCGTTCGGCGAAGACTGCGGACATGGAAGCAATGATGGAAACATTGCAGGTAAATAATGAAAACTTAGCAAAGATTACGACTGACTTTGTAGAAATATCACGTGGATTGGCGGACGGAAAAGGAATGGTTGGAGCGATGTTGACCGATACTTCTATGGTTAATACATTGCGTGCTACATTATTGTCAATCAGTGCTGCAATGAATAATGCGAATAAAGCATCTGCTAATTTGGTTACCTTGACAAACTCTTTAAATAGCAATAAGGGCTTGATTCATGATTTAACGACTGATACCGCTATATTCTCTAACCTGCGTCAGTCTGCAGCGCAGTTGCAAGGAGTTTCTCAGACAGCAAATGCATTGATAAACAATTTGAATAATGCTTCAAGTCGATTGAATGATAAAGATAATGCGGTGGGTGTGTTATTGAATGACCCGGCATCGGCAAATCAAATTAAATCGGCAATCAATAATTTAAATTCGAGCACATCCAAACTGGACGAGAATATGGAGGCATTGCAGCATAATTTCTTGTTGCGTGGTTTCTTTAAAAAGAAGATGAAGGAGGATGCGAAAAAAGCTGAGTTGCTTAAAGCGGACACTGCAAAGTAAGTTGTGTTAAAAAAGAACATAAGGAAAGGCTGTACGCTTGCGTAGGGCCTTTTTTAATAAATAATAGCGTCATTATGGGATCCAACTCAACAGGTCTTAGCACTGTATAGTATTTGGATAACCCTTTTATATTTGAAAGAAATGAATCACAGCGAAATAACCGATAAAGACGTCATTTACGAAGACAATCATCTCATCGCTATAAATAAGAAAGCCGGGGATATTGTGCAGGTGGATGAAACAGGAGACCTATCTTTAGAAGATATGGTGAAAGTATATTTGAAAAAGAAATATGATAAGCCAAATGAAGCATTTGTTGGTGTTATTCATCGATTAGATAGACCTGTTAGTGGTATGATTTTGTTCGCCAAAACAAGCAAGGCGCTAGAGCGAATGAATAAATTTTTTCAGGATAGACATGTGAAAAAGACCTATTTGGCAATCGTTAGACAGCGTCCGCGAAAAACTGAGGGGAAACTTATCAATTGGTTGGTTCGGAATAGACAAACAAGGGTAACAAAGGCCTTTCCACGCGAGGTGAAAGGCGGAAGTTATGCCGAGTTGGATTATACATTGGTGGGTGAGTTGAATGGATTCTATTTGCTGCGCGTAGAGCCTTTAACAGGTCGTACACATCAGATTCGTGCGCAACTTGCAGCGATGGGATGTCCTATTGTTGGTGATAATAAGTATGGATATCCAAGAGGCAGTTCTTTGGGCAGTATTTGTTTACATTCTCGTTCATTGACCTTTACGCATCCAATAAAAAAGGATAAGATGGAATTGATCGCTTCTTTGCCGAAAGATGGCTTTTGGGATAAATTTGAATCTTTGGCACGCTAATCGTTAAAATTTCAGTACCTTTGTGCTATGAAATGGTTTAAATATTTACTCCTAATATTTACCTTAAGCTGCTCGGCTGTGTCTGTTTCGTACGGACAGTGTGCGATGTGTACATTGAACGCTGAGAATTCTACGAAGGAAGGAAATATGCAAGGAAGAGGTCTGAATGACGGTATTTTGTTTCTATTGGTAATACCTTATCTAGCCGCGGCGGGCCTTGGTTATTTATGGTATAAAAAATACCGCAAGAAGAACCCCGTAACAAAGAAATTTTTAAACGAAATAAAATAGATTCTTAATGCCCACATCCAAATTCCATGCAATGATACATTCCAAATGTCCGAAGTGTCATATTGGTAATGTATTTGTAGGAAAGGTATACAGTTTACATAAGCAGCATATGAATGATACTTGCCCTTATTGTGGTGTCAAGTACGAGGTTGAGCCGGGGTATTTCTATGCTGCCATGTATGTGAGTTATGCTTTGTCTGTCGCTGAGATTGTTACTGTATCTGTTGCTATCGCAATTTTGACAGGAAGCGAGTCTCCTTGGTCTTATCTGATTGGTCTAGCTGTAACCATTTTGGTCTTCGCACCTTTTAATTTTAGATATGCCCGTTTGATTTTACTTCATTTTTTAACGCCAAAAATCAGTTATGATCCGCGCTATGAATTGGCGG
The DNA here is from genome assembly GCF_002472745.1 of Sphingobacterium sp. UBA7253. NCBI lineage: Bacteria > Pseudomonadati > Bacteroidota > Sphingobacteriia > Sphingobacteriales > Sphingobacteriaceae > Sphingobacterium > Sphingobacterium sp. UBA7253. Next base: position 4,102 of record NZ_DKSP01000125.1, read on the forward strand.
CAGAGATAGGTGAAAAGAATAATAAGAACTTTGAAGAAGATGGTAACGATATTAATGAAATAAAAAAATAAAAGAGCTCCACAGAGCTCTTTTATTTTTTTAGATACTTCATGGTACTGTCGAAAAGGAACACCTTGTCTTTATATACTTCCGAAATGAGTTGTTGTAATGGAATTAGATGCACTTGCTGAAAATCTGCTATATGGTCTTCTGTAGGGAGTATAACTTGAATGCAGTAGGTCATACCTTCGTGTGGAGACTGTAGCATTTCCAGAAAATGCACTTGAAATTTTTGGGATTGCACGATATTATCCTGAATCCATGAAACGACCTCTTGATGGATTGTTTCTTCTGCTATAACGGAGACATTGTATAAAAACATATGCAAAAATACGCTATTTTTCTGCGATAAAAAAGATTCTAAAGGACAGAACCGAGATAAGTTTGAATATTACATTTAATTACTATATCTTGTAAAAATAAGGTTGCATTTCATGCAATTCCGTATTTAATTGCAATATTTGGAATAAATGATAAGGATGTATTTGGGATTATGAGGATGAAATTTTGGATAGGTTTGTTTTTTTCTGCCATGATCATGTTGGGGTGTCAACGACATAGTGTTGATCTTATTCCAATAAATCAATTTTTTTCTACACCTGAAAAATCAAATTTTAAGATTTCTCCAAATGGTCGATTTATCGCTTACATTGGCTTAGATAATCATTGCAAAAATATCTATTTAATAGATTTGATCAATAAGGATAGTTCCAAACAGCTTACTTATCAAAATGATATTAATGTAAAATCCTTCGCTTGGAACAATGATTCAAAAATTTCCTTTTTGACGGAACAATCTTCGCAGGACAGTTTACGTTTATATGCTGTGGACATCAACACAGAAAAGATTTGGCCATTGATTAAACCGGTACGAGGTCGGTTTCGATGGATTCATGCTATGGCGACCGGAGGTGATAGTTTTATAGCGGGAATCAACGATAGAGACTCTTCTTTTTTTGACCTTTATCGTATCTATTTAGACGGGAGGCCTCGGGAATTGGTTTTACAGAATCCCGGAAATATGAGCTCCTGGGTTGTATCTAATGATGGGCAGGTACGATTGGCTGTGGCCAACGATTCTGTACAGCAATCTGTGCTCTATAGAAGTTCAGAAAAAGAACCATTTAAAGAGATTATACGATGTGATGTTGAAAGTAGTTTTACTCCACTGGGTTATAAGGATAGTTCAAATGCCATCATTTATGCTTTATCCAATATAGACAGGGATAAACTGGCCTTGGTAAGTTATGATTTATTAAACCAAAAAGAGCTGGGCGAGCTATATAGTCATAAAGATGTTGACGTGAGCCCTGGGGGGTATTTCACTGAACAGAATAAGCTGTTATTTGTCAATTATAGCACATCAAGACAGAACAGACATTTTTTTGATGAGGCTACCAAAAAGAAATATGATCAATTGTCGAAGCAGATTGATGGCTTTGAGTTTCAGGTATTGAATACTGATATTTCGGGGAACAAGGTCATTATCAAAACCTATACGGACGTAAACCCGGGCGGGATTTATTTCTATGATTTTTCGACTCAAAAATTAACGAAGCTAACAGATAATAATTCCGATCTAAAAGACAAAGAACTTTCTCCAAATGAGTATATCACTTATACGGCGAGAGATGGCATTCAGATTTCGGGTTATTTAACTTATCCCATTCATTCCAATCGCAAAAATCTGCCTATGGTTGTATTGCCCCATGATGGACCTAACGGACGGGAGGTTTGGGGATTCGATAACGAAGCGCAGTTTTTGGCGAACAGGGGTTATTTGGTTTTTCAGATGAACTATAGGGGATCGACCGGTTTTGGTAAGAAGTTTTGGACTGCGGGATTTAAGGAATGGGGCGGGAAGATTCAGGATGATATTACTGATGGAGTAAAATGGTTGATTAAAGAAGGAATTGCTGATCGGGAACGTGTCGCTATTGTAGGGAAAGGTTTCGGAGGCTATTCGGCGCTACACGCTGCTTGTTTTAATTCTGATCTTTATAAATGTGCCGTGTCTTATTCCGGCTATACCAATCTGTTCACTTACTTTAGAGATATACCGCCATATTTTAAATCGTATGTGCAGAAAATGTATCAAGTAGTTGGGAATCCGATTCGGGAGGCTGAGCTATTTAAAAATATTTCACCTGTATTTCATTCGGATAAAGTAAAGATACCGGTGCTATTGGTACAGGGAGGAAAGGATCGGTTTAGTTCGGTAACAGATGCAAATCAATTTGTACAGAAATTAAAGAATAATAATATTCCCGTACAATACATCCTAAAAGAGGACGAGGATAGAACTTTTAAACGGGACGAGAATGTCTTTGGTTACTATAATGAGTTGGAGCGATTTTTGGCGAAATATCTTGTAGACTAAGGGCGGGAGATTATGAAAGCAGAGAAATATAGCTATCGAAAAAATTACGGATTATTGTTGATGTTTTTCATCGTGATTAGTGGTCTGTATATATTTGCCCTTTTTCTTTCGCGTAATTATACAGAATCGCATATTAAGAACGAATTTACCAATCGGAAATCGGAGATATTTGATCAAACCTTAGTCCCTTTCAATGATTTTTTTCAGAATAGAATTCCTGAAGTATCTTTTTATCAAGGTTTTTTGGATTCAGTCCAGGCGGGAAAATATGCATATAGTATATTAAGTTCCTACCCATTCGTTAGAGAAATTGGTTTTTTTGATTTACAATTTAATAATGATCATAACTTGAACTATGGTTTTATTGTTAATAACCTTAGAATTCAACCGAAAACCATTACTTTTTTTACCGTTTCCAGGTCTGGCCTGAATAAAAATACGATTCGGGATCGTGGACAGATGGGCTTGCATTCCGAAGAGATTAATAATATTGGTGTGAAGCTGGCAACTTATATCGATAAATTGCAACCGAATGCCAAGCTTTCTGATAAGGATATTCTGAAGGTTTTTTATACCATAAGACCTGGACAGATTACCTATCTGAATATTCCAAGGGTCAACGACTTAATAGTCTATAAGTCCATTATGGAAGGTAATTTGGATCATACTGTCGGATATGAACAGGATATGTTCAATTTTCAGATTGATCCAATGTATCTGGAAGTAAAAAATAGTTATTCAAATCTTTATGAGAAAGTAGAAATAGTGCCACTGGTTGGTGCTCCGATCACGCCGGAAAATGACGAGATTTCAACGGAGATGCCGTTACCTGGAGCGTTAGCAGACTACAAACTTCTTTTTAGGTCGAGTAAAAGTTTTCTGTCAAAAGAGATAAATCGCAGTTTTTGGCCGGTATTGGGAGGGGTATCCCTGATTTATATTATTTTGATTGCAATATTATATTTAATTTATAGAAATTTAGAAATTAACGGAAGACTTTTTAAATTGCAGTACGATTTCATCAATAATCTTACCCACGAGTTTAAGACGCCTGTGAGTGTTATTAAAATTGCTGGAAATAATATTAAGAGTGCGCAGGTACTCTCTGATGAAGAGCGGAAAATGTATGGAAATATATTAGATCAGGAGGCAGACCGATTAAATAACTTGATGAATAAGCTGTTGTCTTTTAGTCAGATCGAAAATAAAACCATAAAATTAAATAAAGAAGAAGTTGATTTGGAGGAATTTACCGAAAATCTAGTAGCTTCGTCAAGAATAAAATATGCGGATTTCAAGATTAGCACAAAAATTGATGTAAGAACATCAATGCTTGCAGATCCGGTACTGTTAAGTAGTGTGTTTCAAAATATGATCGATAATGCCTATAAATATTCGAAAGCGGGGCATAAAATCTTAGATATTGCGATACAACAAAACAAGAAGAATTTTGTTATCACTTTTAAGGATGAAGGAATAGGTATTGAGAAGGCAGAGTTTAACAACATCTTCAAAAAGTTTTATAGAATAAAAAGTCAATATAA
>NZ_DKSP01000122.1:0-21931 GCF_002472745.1 Sphingobacterium sp. UBA7253
GAAAGCTTCTATTTGTATTTCACAGGATAATACATTGATCGAATCATTGGAGATCGCTAAAAACCGTATCCAGATTATGATCGATAAAGGCATGGAAAACAAAAACAACGTTTTGCAAGGCTTAATTGACAAGGCGAATAAACGTATTGAGGAAATTAAATCTGGTGCTAAGCCTGCTTTAACTCCAGATACCAATGCGAAATATTATGCAGAAGTTGTTATTGATCTGGATATCATTGAAGAACCAATGATTGCTGACCCGGATGTGAATAATGCGGATGTTTCCAAACGTTATACGCACGATACAATTCGCGACCTTTCGTACTATGGTGGAAACAAAAAGGTAGACTTAGGTTTCGTCGGTTCTTGTATGGTTCACAAAGACGATTTGAAAATTGTATCGAAGATGTTGAAAAACATTGAACAGCAAAAAGGTGTCGTTACATTTGAAGCTCCTTTGGTCGTTGCAGCTCCAACGTACAATATCATTGATGAACTGAAAGCTGAAGGCGATTGGGAATTCTTACAAAAATACTCTGGATTCGAATTTAGCGATGCTTTACCAAAAAGTACTGCACGTACTGAATACGAGAATATTATGTACTTGGAACGCCCGGGTTGTAACCTTTGTATGGGTAACCAGGAAAAAGCAGCTAAAGGTGACACGGTAATGGCTACTTCAACACGCTTATTCCAAGGACGTGTGGTTGAAGACAGGGATGGTAAAAAAGGGGAGTCTTTATTAGCATCAACTCCAGTTGTTGTTCTTTCAGCGATCTTGGGCCGTATTCCGAATATCGAAGAATATAAAGCTGCTGTGGAAGGCATTAACTTGACAAAGTTTGCGCCTATTCCAACAAAATAATGAGTGATTAGGGTTTAGTAACTTAATTAAACAACATAAATTAGAGAGATATGGCTTTTGATATAGATATGATTAAAAAGGTCTATAGCCAATATGACGAGCGCATTGCTGCGGCTCGTCAAGTGGTTAACAAACCTTTGACTTTATCTGAGAAAATTTTGTATGCCCACCTTTGGGATGGCAATGCTACTGAAGATTACAAACGTGGCGTTTCTTACGTCGACTTTGCTCCAGATCGCGTTGCTATGCAGGATGCAACTGCACAGATGGCATTATTGCAATTTATGCAAGCTGGGCGTCCAAAGGTAGCAGTTCCTTCTACTGTACACTGTGATCACCTGATTCAGGCGAAAGAAGGAGCAGACAAAGATTTAGCACGAGCTAAAAACGAAAGCTCTGAAGTATTTAACTTTTTGAGTTCTGTGTCCAATAAGTATGGTATCGGTTTCTGGAAACCCGGAGCAGGTATTATTCACCAGGTTGTTTTGGAAAACTATGCTTTTCCAGGCGGTATGATGATCGGAACAGACTCGCATACGGTGAACGCCGGCGGTTTAGGAATGGTTGCGATCGGTGTGGGTGGAGCTGATGCTTGTGATGTTATGGCAGGTTTGCCTTGGGAGCTTAAGTTTCCTAAGCTGATCGGTGTAAAATTGACGGGTAAGCTCAGCGGATGGGCTGCAGCAAAAGACGTGATCTTGAAAGTTGCAGGTATCTTGACTGTAAAAGGCGGAACAGGTGCTATCGTTGAATATTTTGGCGAAGGTGCGGAGTCTTTATCTTGTACAGGAAAAGGAACAATCTGTAACATGGGCGCTGAAATTGGTGCGACAACCTCAACTTTTGGGTACGACGAATCCATGGAGCGTTATTTACGTGCTACCGGTCGTGCCGAAGTGGCGGATGCGGCAAATGTGATTAAAGAGCACCTGACAGCGGATGCCGAAGTTTATGCTAATCCTGAGCAGTATTTTGATCAGTTAATAGAAATCAATCTATCTGAGCTGGAGCCTTCTCTAAATGGTCCTTTTACACCAGATTTGTATACACCAGTTTCGCGCATGCGCGAAGAAGCTGAAAAGAATGGCTGGCCATTGCAAGTGGAATGGGGATTGATCGGTTCGTGTACAAACTCTTCTTATGAAGATTTATCCCGTGCTGCCTCCATTGCAAAACAAGCAGTTGATAAAGGATTGATTACAAAAGCTGAATTTGGTATTAATCCAGGGTCAGAGCAAGTACGTTTTACGGCTGATCGTGATGGTTTGCTGAAAACTTTTGAAGACCTCAATGCGACAATTTTTACCAATGCATGTGGTCCTTGTATCGGTATGTGGGATCGTGTAGGTGCCGATAAACAAGAGAAAAATACAATCGTTCATTCTTTCAATCGTAACTTTGCAAAACGTGCAGATGGCAATCCAAATACTTATGCATTTGTTGCATCGCCAGAATTGGTAGCTGCAATCGCGATTTCTGGTGATTTGGGTTTCAATCCGGTAACTGATACCTTGACAAACAATAAAGGTGAACAAGTGAAGCTAGATCCGCCTGTAGGGGATGAGTTGCCAACGAAAGGCTTTGCGGTAGATGATCCTGGATATCAAGCACCTGCGGCTGATGGTAGTTCGGTGGTGGTTGATGTAGCTCCTACTTCTGATCGTCTTCAACTGTTGGAGCCTTTTGCGCCATGGGAAGGTACGGATTTGAAAGGGTTGAAATTATTGATTAAGGCAAAAGGTAAATGTACTACTGACCATATTTCAATGGCTGGTCCTTGGTTGAAATACCGTGGTCACTTAGATAATATTTCAAACAACATGTTGATTGGCGCTTTGAATTTCTTCAATGAGAAGACTGATAGCGTTAAAAATCAACTCACAGGCGAATATGGTCCTGTTCCTGCAACACAGCGGGACTATAAAGCACACGGTATTGGTTCAATTGTAGTCGGTGATGAAAACTACGGTGAAGGTTCTTCCCGCGAGCATGCTGCGATGGAACCTCGTCATTTGGGTGTTCGTGCTGTTTTAGTTAAATCTTTCGCACGTATTCACGAAACGAACTTGAAAAAACAAGGTATGTTGGGATTAACTTTTGCAAACAAAGACGATTATAACAAGATTCAGGAAAATGATACCATTGATATTCTCGGCTTGACAACATTTGCACCAGGTAAACCTTTAACACTTGTATTACATCATGCCGACGGAACGCAAGAAGAGATTTTGGCGAACCATACCTACAACGCGCAACAAATTGAATGGTTTAAAGCTGGTGGGGCTTTGAATATCATTCGTAAAAATCAAGGGTAACAATTCCTTGGAAATAAAATAAATGAAAAGCTGCTTTCCTGGAAGGCAGCTTTTTTCGTTTCTGGCGTGGAATGACATTTCTGTGATCTTCGTCATATTTTTCCAATTCCCATTGATTTTATTTGCTTATAAAATAGAATGCAGGTACTTTTGCCCAACGTTTTTAGCACCGATATGAGAAAAATATTTTTAACGATTGGAGCACTTGCATTAAGTGTTTCTGCCTTATTTGCCCAAGAAAATCCTGAGATAGGAAAAAGCATTTTCAAACCGAAAAATTTGAGAACAGAAAGTAACAAGGGCAAATTCTTCTTCTTTTGGGGGTACAACTTCTCTTCTTACGCAAAATCAGATATTCATTTTACGGGTCCTAATTATGACTTTATACTCCATGATGTAAAAGCGGGTGATAGGCCAACTAAATTTGGTTCGACGTATTTTGATCCAAGCCGGTTAACTATTCCACAATTTAATCTGCACTTTGGTTATTATATCAAAGATAATTATTCAATTTCATTGGGATGGGATCATATGAAATATGTGGTCGATATTCCGCAGCAGGTGAAAATTTCCGGTTTTATCGGTGAAGAAATTTCTAATCCTGGTATCCCGACGGGAAACCGCGCCGGTCAATATAACGGTGAATTGATTACTGTAGACTCTGCTATGCTGACATTTGAGCATACAGATGGTTATAACTTTGCCTCAGTAGGTCTGGAGCGTTATGATGACATCATCAATAATCGCAAAGGTCAACAGGTGCTGACAATGGAATCTGGTGTGGATGTAGGTCTATTGATTCCTCGTTCCGACGTGCATCTTTTTGGCGAAGGGGCCAACCACTTTTGGAACATTGCGGGTTATGGTGCTTCGGCAAAAGTTGGTTTGCACTACCGTTTTTATAAAGGACTCTATCTTCAGGGGAACTTCAAAACGGGCTGGACTGATTTAACAAACATTCGTACAACAGGAAGAAGAGGGGTAGATAAAGCATCCCAACAAATATGGTTTTTTGAGAATTATTGGGCTTTGGGCTTTAGATTCTAAACATATTCATGAAACAAAAAAAGGCTACTTTCAAAGTAGCCTTTTTTGTTTATCCTTTTTCATATCCTATTTGATCTTCTTTAAAAAGACCAGCTAAATCTCGCCTAGTTTGAAAATATCCTTTACCCGGATACCTTTTTCAGTACGTTGAAGTGTACAGCATTCATGTATGGGATCGTGTTCGAAAAATAAGATGTATTCATTATCGACGATCTCATTCCAATAGCTGTTGCGTTCCTCCATGGTCACGAGGGGTCTGACATCATAACCCATAACATAAGGAATGGGAATATGTCCCACCGAAGGCAATAGATCCGCCATATAGAGGATTGTTTTGCCTTTATACTGTATCTGTGGCAACATCATAGCTTCTGTATGGCCGTGTGCATAACGGATAGCGATATTGTTTCCAAAAGGATTTTGATGATCTTCGACAAATTTTAATTGTCCGCTCTCCTGTATCGGTAAAATGTTCTCTTTTAAGAAAGAAGCTTTTTCGCGCGGGTTAGGATCGGTCGCCCAAGACCAATGGTCACTATTGCTCCAAAAATGAGCATTTTTAAAAGCCGGAACCAGCTGTTCACCTTCGCGCACTATAGCGCCGCCGCAATGGTCAAAGTGTAGGTGTGTAAGGATGACATCGGTGATATCGCTTCTGTTAAATCCAATATTTTTTAATGATTTATCCAGCGTTGCATCGCCGTGAAGATAATAATAGCTGAAGAATTTTTCATTCTGTTTGTCTCCCAGTCCTGTATCGACCAGCATTAATCGATTACTGTCCTCGATGAGGAGCAGGCGGTTTCCCCAGGTACACATATTGTTTGAGTCGGCCGGGTTTGTTTTGTTCCAGATACTCTTTGGAACAACGCCAAACATTGCACCGCCATCGAGTTTAAAAAATCCCGTTTCTATAGCATGTAATTTCATTCGCAGATTATGTGTCTTTTAATGGTTATATAGCATATCCAGTTTATTTTAAGCACAAGCAATTATTTGTCAGATAGCATGAAAGCCACCCTGTGCTCTTCCGTGTTCGTGCTACAATTCTAGCTATTTCATCTCTTTATCTTTACTCATGTTAGTCCGTCGGCCTGGACATTGCTGCCACTTTCAACGATCAATGGCTGATGGACGTTACACCTTCTGTTTTTTTACTTTATTAATATTTGTAAAGGTTGGAACAATTTACGAAAAATATGTGATATTTTTTGATAGTGATAAATTGATGTGCTAAAAAAATATGCTAAAAAGTTTATTTTTTTTTACTTGCGTAAGTTGTTGTTAATGAGTGTTTTGTTTTTGTGTTTTTTGTACAATAAGCTTGATTTTTAGATAATTAAGTTTTGTTTTTAGCGAAAAATGCCTTTAAATTTGGGCACATTTTAAAACAAACAAAAAATATGAAAAAGGGTAACATTGGAAACGCGCCTGATTTGAAATATTTAAAAATTGATAGTACAAAAAATGTATTTTATCAATTGCCTGTTTCTGAATTGGTCGAACATGCCTTAGCAAATCACGAAGGTCGACTTTCTGATACGGGAGCACTCGCTGCTGATACGGGAAAATTTACTGGGAGATCGCCAAAAGATCGGTTTCTGGTCGAAGATTCTTTAACAAAAGATAGCGTTTGGTGGGGAGAAATCAATCAACGGATGTCTCCGGCTAATTTTGAAGCACTATTTTCGAAAGTAGCTGCTCACTTAAGTAATAAAATCATCTATGTAAGAGATTGTGCTGCAGGGGCTGACCCAGCTTATCAAATAGATTTGCGTGTTGTTACGGAGACAGCTTATCAAAGTATATTTGCCAATAACCTGTTTCTGCGTCCGGAACCAAATTTGGATGCTCAGCCTGCTTGGTCGATTTTAGCTGCCCCGACGCTGCTTATCGAAGAGCCGCATCAATATGGCATTATCAACGAAAATTTTGTTGCGATTGATTTTACAAAAAAGATAGTTCTGATTGCAGGGACCGGTTATACAGGGGAGATTAAAAAGAGCATTTTTTCAATATTGAACTTTATTTTGCCATTTCAGCATAATGTGCTTTCTATGCACTGTTCGGCGAATACTTCGAAAGAAGGGGAGACTGCTTTGTTTTTTGGACTTTCGGGTACAGGGAAGACGACCTTGTCAGCTGATAGAAATAGAAAGTTGATCGGTGATGACGAGCATGGATGGAGCGAAAAGGGAATATTCAATTTCGAAGGTGGCTGCTATGCCAAATGTGTAGGTTTATCGGAGGACAAAGAGCCTGAGATTTTTCACGCAATTCGTTTTGGGTCTCTGCTTGAAAATGTTGTTTTGGATGAATTTGATCGACCTGATTACAACGATATTAGCAAGACGGAAAATACCCGCGTATCCTATCCAATAGATTTCATGGAAAATGCCGAAATGAGCGGTATTGGTCGTGAACCTGAAAATATTTTTTTCCTGACGGCAGATGCTTTTGGTGTACTTCCTCCCATTTCATTGTTGACCATCGATCAGGCAGTATATCATTTCGTTAGTGGTTATACAGCAAAGGTCGCGGGTACAGAGGTAGGGGTAAAGGAGCCTACAGCAGCATTTTCAACCTGTTTTGGACAGGCATTTTTGCCGCTTCATCCTTCAAAATATGCGGCTTTGCTGCGTTCAAAACTAGAGCAAAATCGCAATATCAAAGTTTGGTTAGTGAACACGGGCTGGATTGCCGGTCCTTACGGAATAGGCAGACGTATTAAGCTAAATTATACGCGATCGCTAATTCGAGCAGCAATAGATGGTTCACTGCTGGAGTCTCACTTCAACAAGCACAATATTTTTGGACTGGAGTATCCAACGAGCTGTGGAGAGCATGTTCCTGCACAAATTTTAGATGCGCGAGGCTTATGGAACAATGACGAGGCTTATGACATGCAGGCAAAACGCCTGGCGAAGCTGTTTATTTCGAATTTTGAAAAATTCAATAATGAGATGCCACCCTCGGTGCACGCAGCAGGACCTAAAATAGAAACTACAGTTCTGGTGTCCTAATTCGTTCTGCCATTATAACAAACAGGAGGAAATACTTTTCCTCCTGTTTGTTATAATTGTACCTTTCCTAATCGACAGACCTTTAATCGTGTTTTGTGACGAAAGAATCTATTTTTTCCTGTTCACTTCCAACAAGAGCATTGATAATAAGTCTGAAGGACGCCAGGCGAGCCTTTTTCTTATTATCTTTCGCGATTTCTAGCCAAGGCGATTTTTTTGTACTTGTCTTTTTAAATAAATCCTCAATATAGCCCGTATATACATCCCATTTCTCCTGTGCCTGCTGGTCTAGCACACCGATTTTCCATTGTTTTAGGATATCTTCTTTTCGCTCTTTTAACCTTTCGGCTTGCTCTTCTTTGCTGACGTTCAGGAATAATTTGATAAGGATGATGCCATCATCGATTAACTGCTTCTCAAATTCAGGGACCTGGTTCATAAACAGCTCATGTTGCTCCTTGGAGCAAAATCCAAATACAGGTTCAACAACAGCTCTGTTATACCAGCTACGGTCAAAAATCACAATTTCGCCGGCATTAGGGAGCTGTTTGATATATCGTTGAAAATACCATTGTCCAGCTTCCTCTTCGGTTGGTTTGGGCAATGCAACAACGCGTACCTTTTTGGGATTTAGATATTGGGTTATGCGGCCTATTGTACCACCTTTACCCGCAGCGTCCCTACCTTCAAAAATAATAAGGACCCGTTTTCCTTTTTCAATGATTTCATATTGAAGCTTTAAGAGCTTGACTTGAAGCTCGTAAAGTTCTTTCTCATAATCGTAAACATCATTGAATTTTTTTATTTCCAGAATGCCATGTTGTTCCAGATAGTTTAAAACATCTTTGTTTTCGTGGATCTTCTGAAGTTCATTTAAATCGTACTCTGCCATATGATATTTATTTATATGTTCGTTTTCCTAAAGTTACTTATTGAATTGTTAAAAAATGTCAAATTTCACATAAATCCGTAAGAGCTGCGTAATAATAAGCTTATGGTTTACGTTTAATAGTCAAAACAGCGAAAGAGGCTGTTTGTATAAATTAGACTTTTCATAAATTTAGGTTAATAATTGGTTAGGTTAGCTCGGAGTTCCCCACTTCGAGCTTTTTTTGTGAACAGGATCGGAGGATCCCTGACAAGAACACGAAAAATTATGGTTTTTGCCACGCTCAAATAGAGTTTAATATTAATCTCTTCTAAACGTTAAAAAATGTTAAATGACTATTCTTGTTATAATGAATTCAAAAATGTGGCGTTTTCATTACAAATACTTTTCATAAAATAGGTTAATATATGGCTAACGAAAGCTCAGAGTTCCCCACTCTGGGCTTTTTATTTTTCAGCTTCCTTTTTTGACTTGCAGACTCTTTTTTTGACTTGAGTCAATGTTTAGCTTTTTGATCCGCGGCATATTTGCACTCGAAATATAGTTAAACAAAAAATTTATGAGTGTAATTTTAGAAAAAGGACAAACAATTGGTTTCTACAAAGCCATAATTCCCATTATTGTATCGGTATTTGGAGTCTATTTGACTATTGGAATTGCTTTGGGGCTACTTCCGAAGTTTGTTGAGGAGAAATTAGGATACGACAGTTTTATTGTTGGTTTGGTTATTGGTTTGCAATCGCTCGCGACACTTCTTACACGCGCTTACTCGGGTAAAATTACCGATACGAAGGGCGCTAAGAAGAGCAAGATGTCGGGCGCTATTTTAGCTGTTCTAGCGGGATCAGCCTATGTTTTAGCTGTTTTTTTTCAATTTAGCAGCGGTACAGCGCTTGCATTGCTTCTTTTTGCCAGGGTAATGCATGGTATTGCAGAAAGTTTTCTGGTCACAGGAGCGCTTACTTGGGGCATCGGGTTGGTTGGACCGGCGCAGTCAGGAAAGGTGATGACCTGGAACGGTATTGCGATGTATGCTGGTATCGCTATCGGCGCCCCTCTAAGTATTTGGTTGGGACGAGTATCCGGAGACCTTTCCGCCTGTTTTCTTATGTTATTATTGCCAATGATGAGCTGGCTAGCCACGGTAAAACTGCCAGCCGTAGCCATTGATAAAGACCATATCCGTACACCGTTTTATAAGGTGATAGGGGCGATTTCTGGACAAGGGCTTAGCCTGGCATTCTCTTCCATGGCATTTGGCTGTATTGCGTCCTTCATTGCCTTGTTCTTCAAGGCAATGAATTGGGGGGAGGCTTCATTGGCGTTTATGGTTTTTGGGACATGTTATGTGTTGACCAGAGTGTTCTTTGCATCATTTCCAGATAGATTTGGCGGTCTTAAAATAGCTTTGATATCATTGTTTATCGAAGTTCTGGGACAAGCGCTGATCTGGACTGCCACATCCAAAATGCTTGCAATAATAGGCTGCGGACTTACAGGTGTAGGGTTTTCCCTGGTATTCCCGGCTTTGGGTGTGCTAGCCATAAAAAAAGTTGCACCGCAGATGCGTGGTACAGCACTTGGAGCTTATGTTGCGTTTGTGGATTTGTCGCTGGGACTGGCAGGACCATTGGCGGGAATGATCGCGGGCTCGTTTGGTTATCAGTCGGTCTATTTATTTGGGGGAATCAGCTGTCTGCTGTCTATCCTTATATTGATCTGCAACAGGAAATAAGCTTACGGAAATTCACAGCATGTTGCAGCAAAGAATTTCATTAAAGGCGAGAGGAAATTAAATTGATCTGTATAAATAAGACGGACCGGGTGTAGATCCCCTGAGTCCGTCTTATTTATTGTGTATTTCGTTGCTCACTAAGCAACTTCTCTTAGATCTACTGCAACTACACGGGATACACCTTGTTCAACCATGGTTACGCCATAGATGATGTCTGTACTTGCTATCGTTTTTTTATTGTGTGAGACCACGATAAATTGTGAATTCTTGGAAAAATCCCGGATAATATTATTGAATTTATCAATATTAGTATCATCCAACGGAGCGTCCACCTCATCGAATATACAAAAAGGTGCCGGTTTAGAAAGATAGAGTGAGAATAACAAGGCTGTTGAAGTCAAGGTCTTTTCACCACCCGAAAGCTGATNNTGATTGATAGACAGCGGTCTTTTCCCTTTTGGTCTTGCAATAATGTCGATGTCTGAATCCAGCGGATTGCTTGGGTCTGTGAGCACCAGGTCGCAGCTGTCTTCTTCGTTAAATAGCGAACGGAATACCTTGACGAAGTTATTCCTTACGGCATCGAATGTAAACATAAACTGAACTTGAGCGGTATCGTCAATTTCTTTTATTGTTGCCATCAATGAGCCTTTTGCTTCGATTAAATCAGCTTTCTCTTTGTTAATGAAATCATAGCGTTCATTCATCTCGTCAAAAGCCTCTTTTGCCATTAGATTGATCGTTCCAAATTCATCAAGCTGTTTCTTGAGTTTACTGCATTTGGTTGCCAATGTCGTCTGATCTTCTGTGATCTCAGGCACATCTTCACGGTCAATCAGGTCTTTCAGTTCAACGTTGAATTCAACAGAAAGACGTTCTTTCAAGGCATTGAGGTCGATCTGAAGACCCGTTTTTTTATCTTTGATCTCTGAAACAAGAAAGTCACTCTGTTCTTTTGAACGACGCTGCTGTGTCAGAGCATCTTCGAGGTTATTGATTTTCTGCTTATCTGCATAGTAGCCGTCTTCCAATTCTTTGAGACCATCTTCCAGGGCGATCTTCTGCTCATACATCGCAATAAGATCCTGATCTTCTTCATCTTCAAATGGAATGGTTGTTCTTAAAGCTTCCTGCACTTCAACTAATTCTGCACTGTTTCGCTCCACACGGATTTCGTGATCATCTTTCTGCGTCTCTCTAAATTCGAGATCTTTTGTGATATTGGAAACTTTGTTTAACTGTTGATGGTAAGCGATATTCTCTTGATTGTATGCGGTTGATTTTTCGTTAAGTACCTCAGATATTTCATGGAACTGATCTTGTAAAGTCGATAATTCGGCTATACTCTGTTCTTTTTCCAGACGGAGCTCCTGAAGCTGTGGCTCCGCAATTTTTAAATCCGATTCTATACCTTCAATTTTCTCCTGAATATCTTTTTTACGGGCCTGGGAGTTATTGATGAAGGCTTGGTATTGCTCTTGCTTTGTTTTGACGGTAATTAATTCATTATTCAGTCTATTGAGCTGAAAGCGCAGCTCATCGATTAACTCTTTCTGTGAATTACCACGCAGTGCATCCAAACGAGCTGTTTCGGCCGTTATTTTATCTTCAAGTTTTGCTATTTCCTGATTTAAGGTTTTGATCTCTTGGGATAGCACTTCCAGATTTTTCGCTCTTCCGATACGTTTGCCCTCAAATAATCCCACTGAACCACCCGAAAGGCCTAAATGATGTTTCGAATAACGTCCATTTTTTTGTAGAATCACCTGTCCTAGAGCAGGTAGCTTTTCATCCAGCTCCTTTTCATTTTCATGTTTAAGGATGAAGACTTGCTGGAGCAGCATCGTACATAAAGCCTTGTACTTTTCGTCTACGTTAATCACATCTAACGCAGACATCAAATTGTCATTTGGTGCGGGGGCAGCGCTTGGGGAATCTACTATGGCATCTAAAACAAAGAAATTAGCTCTTCCTTTTGCTGCATCGCTCAATAGTTGGATAGCCTGAACGGCATCTTGTTGTGTTTCGACAACATAATGGTTCATAATAGGCTCTAGGTAGTTCTCAATAGCCACACGGTAATCTTCCTGACAGAAAAGGACATCTGATAGGAGTGGGGGCTGCTTTTTCCAGCCTGCATTTTTCTTGAGGAAGCGAATGGAATCGGGGAAACCTTCTAAATTATCAACAAGGGATTTCGTGAGGTTGTATTCGTTTTGTTTGGCATCTACCAGGCGGAGATCTTTGGCAAGCTGGGCCTTAAATTCCTCGAGGTTTGCCTGGCACTGATTAATCTGTCCTTGGAGCTCTTCTTCCTGCTGGTTTGCTGAATCGTACTGTAGCTGCTGTGCTTCTACACGGCCTTCCAATTCCATAACAGAGGAATTGAACTGCTGCAATTCGGCTTCTTTTGCTTCTGTATCTACACTATTGCGAACAGATTCTTGCAGAAGAGCTTCTTTCTGAATTGTGAATACCGCAAGATCTTTTTCTAATTTGTATATTTTTGCCTGTAATTCAGCATTGCTCTTATTAAAAATATCGAGCTTTCCCTTTGCAGATTGTTGCTGTCCTCTCAATTCGTCGACTTCGGTTTTATCCGATTCAAGATTTGTTTTTAACGAATCGAGTTTATTTTGCTCATCAAACAATTCCTCATTCAGTCGTTTGATGGTGTAGAGGACATGATTAAGCTGTTGTTTATCGCTGTTGATATCGAGGTTCAGTCGGTTTTCTTTATCTTGAAGATTTTTGACTTTTTCGTTTTTGATCTTCTTTTCCGATTCATAACCTCGGATTTTATTGACAAATTCCTGTGTTGTCTTTTGCTGTACCGAAAGGTTTTTTTCCTGTTCCAAATTTGTCTGGCGGAGTATTTGGAGTTCAGTTTCCGCGTTCAGAATATTTTGCTGTGCATTGACGGCATCTTTTTGAACCTTGGATTCTTGTGTCTGAAGTCTTTCTAATTCGGTCGAAAAATCAGCAATTCTATAATAAGCCAAATCTATACTGCTCTGGCGGTATTCTGCTTTAAGGGAGGTATATTTTTCAGCTTTTTTAGCTTGATTTTCTAATGATTTGAGATTCTTTGTGATTTCGTAAAGCAAGTCATCAACACGGGAAAGATCGGCTTCAGTATCTCTCAGCTTTGCTAAAGTTTGTTTTTTACGAACTTTATACTTAGAGATTCCGGATGCTTCTTCAAAGAGGTTGCGACGTGAATTATCTTTGTTGTTGATAATTTCATCAATCATTTTCAATTCGATGATCGAATAACTGTCGGCACCAACTCCGGTATCCAGGAACAGATCCGTGATATCTTTTAAACGACATTTGACATCATTCAATCGATATTCACTATCGCCGTTGCGAAACAGCTTACGGGTGACCGTCACTGTAGAGAATTCCGTTGGTAAAATATTATTGTTGTTGTTGAAGGTCAGCGAAACCTCTGCAAGGTTTGCCGGCTTTCTATTTTTCGTTCCATTGAAGATAATATTTTCCATTTTATCGGAGCGAAGCATCTTTGTACTTTGTTCCCCCAGTACCCAGCGTATGGCGTCGACCACATTGGACTTTCCGCATCCATTGGGACCGACAATCGCTGTGACACCATCATTGAAGTTGATCGTGATCTTGTCTCCGAAACTCTTAAATCCTTTAATTTCTAGTTTGGTTAACTGCATTTATACCAAATTTGTTTGTCGTTATAAGCTTGCGAAAATAGTAAAATTAAACAATAATTTTTTCTTTCTTTATTCACATTTTCCTGTTTCAGGATCACATGAAGGGCCTTCTTCGCCTCTGCGTTCAAGAGGTGCAGGCTGACCGGCCAGGCATTCATTTATTGTATTGTGAAAGACTTCCATGGGCTGTGCTCCGGGGATAGCGTATTTTCTGTCAAATACAAAGAAAGGAACACCTCGGAGTCCTAAGCTGACACCTTCTTGGATATCCTGTGCAACATCATAAGCAAATTCATCCGATTCCAATAAGTTTTTTACATCCTGAGCGGAAAGCTGCTCTTTCGTTGCGATAGTGACGAGAACCTCATTGTTATTTACATCGAGACCATCGGTGAAATGAGCCTTAAATAAGGCTTTTTTGATCTGAGTGCCTTTTTGCTGCGCCTGGGAAAAATGGATCAGACGATGAGCTTTTTTTGTATTTACAACGATTGCTTTTTCAAAATTCAGGTCAATACCCAGCTCTTTTCCCTGCGCACTGAGCTGTGAAGTCATTGCAACAACATCGTCCATGCTCATGCCTTTCGTTTGAACGAGGTAATCGTAGGTTGGCATTGCCGGAGCATCTTCGGGATAGTCGGGGTTAAGCTGATACGATTTCCAGATGATTTCAGCGGCTGGCTTACTTGCGGTTTGTTGAAGAGCCAATTCAAGCTTTGTCAAGCCAATATAACAAAATGGACAAATAATGTCCGACCAAATTTCTATTTTCATATTTCTTTTTTTACTGCGTATATTGTAATCAAAAATACATATAATAACGATGATTATCTGTTTACATTGTTGCTTGGATGTAAACAAGTGTTTCATGTACTTGTATAATTATGTTGGAGAAAGCTTTTTTGAATCGTAAAGTTACCCTTGTCCTGGGCGGAGGTGGTGCAAGAGGTCTTGTGCATATTGGTATTATTCGAAGGCTTGAAGAGCTGGGCTTTGAAATCGATGAGGTGGTAGGTTGTTCAATAGGAGCACTTGTCGGTGGTATTTATGCGCAGGGGAAGATGGATGTTCTCGAAGATTGGATGCAGCGCCTGACGAAGAAATCGGTCTTTAATATGATGGATTTTAGCTGGAAGGGACTAGGAATGATGAAGGGGGTCAAGGTGTTTAACGCCTTGAAATCTGTGATCCCCGATGCTAATATAGAGACTTTTCCAATTTTGTTTAAAGCCGTTGCGACAGATCTAAACTACGAAAAGGAGGTTGTGCTGGATTTTGGGAGTATGTATGATGCCATTCGGGCTTCGATTGCAATTCCAGCTGTATTTACAGCGGTAGAGGAGGAGAACCATGTGTACGTTGACGGTGGTGTACTGAATCCATTGCCCATAAATCATGTAACCAAGAAAGAGAATTTAATCATTGCTGTCAATCTGGAATCTAAACCGGATAAACAATATTCTGTTATCAAAAAACTGGATCCGAAGACTTCGAATTCCTTGGATATTCTACAAGCCTCGTACTATGTGATGCGCAGGAAAATGAGCCGTATGATTGTTGATTTATACCATCCCGATGTGGTGGTGGATATTCCCTATAATATCTGTAACCTTTGGGATTATCACCGCTCTGAATTTTTGGTTCAAAAGGGACGGGAATATATTGAAAAAGCATTAAAAAACAAAACCAAAGCAAAGTAGTTGAGGCGATTAACGAACTGCTTTGCTTTGGTGTGGCTTGGTTTCTCCTGGCATTGAGATGAACTAGAACTCAATTTTTTTCATTCTAAGCGAAACAAGCAAGGTGTTTGTTAAAACAAATTGGGGTAATCGCTAATAATTCCATCAACCTTTACAGCCTTCAGCTGTTCTATCTCGTCCTTTGTATTGACTGTCCATGGAATAACCTTGATATCGGCTTTGTGGCACTGTGCAATAAAATCGCGTGTAGCTATTTTATAGTGCGGACTTATAATAAAAGGTGTAAAGCCCAAAGCTGCAATTGTTTGCTCAACGCTTTTGGTATAGTTTGCATCAATAAGATAAGAAACTTTGATTTGAGGATATGCTTTGTGCAGATATTTAATAGCTCTACTATCAAACGATTGGATGACGGTTCGTGAAGCAATTTTCTTATCAGTGATCACCTGCACCATAAGGTCCACAAATTCTTCTACCCTTGGATGGAAAATACCATCTTTATCTTCCTTACTCTTCACTTCGATATTATAAAACATCGGCGCTTTCCTTTTTACACTTGCGTAGGCTTCAGTACTGTCAATAAGGTCTGATAGTTTTGCTATACGCGTAACCTGTTTTTTCTGTTCAGGAAACTCTTTATAAAATTTCGATCCGATATCGTATTTAATCAGCTCTTTATAAAGCATATCATAAATTCTCAGCGGTTTATCTTTGTCAGAAATTTCGGAGCCATTGGGTTTCAGTACAAATTTTGGGTTAAGATAATCGTCGTGAAAGACAACAACCTTACGATCTTTGGTAATGTGGCAATCCATTTCCAGTGTGGTCACCTTTGCCAGATCTATTGCATTTTTCATGGCAGCGATAGACTCTTCAGGATATAGGCCGCGGCCGCCGCGATGTGCTTCCAGACTAAGTTTAGGGAAATTGCCTGAATTTGATTTTGCTGAATCTTTCATAACTGAACAAGATACAAATGGTAATAACGTGCCCCAAAAGGCAATTCTGAGAAGACTTCTTTTCATTATTAAAATATTTAAACAAAATAGGGGAGTTGTTATATATTGCCCTTTTGAATAAGCGAATATACATATATATTTTACTTATACGTATTTTAACTGTTTCGAATATTTGATTTTGCAACTTTATGAAGGTTGATTCGAAACCGAATAAAGTTAAATGAATTTGTTTTTGTCTGAAATAGACGGAAACAAAGTGGTTGGAGTGGCAAATTCGCTTGATCTGACAGCGTTTCTGTGTCGAGCTCAACTCCGTTGCGCGGTCCTTTGTCCTTGGATAAATTTCTTTATTGTTGACATGAAATCTATTTTTTTTGTCTTTTTTGCAAGAAATTATTGTCATTCCTTTCAGAATTCCCTTTATTTGCACAAATCTCAAATTAGATGGCGAAAAATTTATTGATAGTTGAGTCTCCAGCGAAAGCGAAAACGATAGAAGGGTATTTAGGAAAGGATTTTTTGGTCAAGTCAAGTTATGGACATATTCGCGACTTGGTGAAAACCGATGATGCAATTGATACCGAAAAGAATTTTGAACAAAAGTATGAAGTTCCCTCCGACAAAAAGGCGGTTGTAAGTGAACTGAAGAAATTGGCTAAAGCTGCAGAAACCGTTTGGTTAGCGTCCGATGAGGACCGCGAAGGAGAGGCTATTTCATGGCACTTATTTGAGACTTTGGGATTAAAAGA
The DNA here is from genome assembly GCF_002472745.1 of Sphingobacterium sp. UBA7253. Lineage (NCBI taxonomy): Bacteria > Pseudomonadati > Bacteroidota > Sphingobacteriia > Sphingobacteriales > Sphingobacteriaceae > Sphingobacterium > Sphingobacterium sp. UBA7253. Next base: position 16,969 of record NZ_DKSP01000122.1, read on the forward strand.
TGAAAGTACAAAAAGGATTGTGTTTCATGAGATTACGAAGCCAGCTATTCTGAAGGCTATTGACAATCCGCGTAAAATAGATTATAACTTAGTAAATGCACAACAAGCGCGAAGAGTTCTAGATCGATTAGTCGGTTTTGAATTATCTCCGGTTCTATGGAAAAAGGTGAAGCCTTCCTTATCTGCTGGTCGGGTGCAGTCTGTTGCAGTTCGTCTGATTGTAGATCGTGAGCGTGAAATCAATAAATTTGAACCCGAAGCGGCTTTTAAGATCGTTGCTTTTTTTCATACGGGAAAAGTTAAAGATAGTTTTAAAGCCGAACTTCCGCAGCGTTTTGCAACAGAAGCAGAGGCGACCAAATTTTTGGAAGATTGTAAAGCAGCGCTGTTTTCAGTAAAAAATCTAGAAACAAAACCTGCAAAGCGTTCACCAGCGGCGCCATTTACCACATCAACATTACAGCAGGAAGCAAGTAGAAAGCTTGGATTTTCGGTTGCCCGCACCATGCAGGTGGCGCAAAGGCTGTATGAATCAGGACGAATTACCTATATGCGTACCGATTCTGTTAATTTGAGTGATACGGCGATTGAGGCTGCTGAAAAGGAAATCAAATCGGCTTACGGCAATCAGTACCATAAACTCAGAAAATATAAAACAAAAACATCGGGTGCTCAAGAAGCACACGAAGCTATTCGTCCTACTTATTTCTCTGAGCACACCATTGATGGGGATGCATCCGAAAAAAGATTATATGAGCTTATTTGGAAAAGAGCAATTGCTTCCCAAATGAGTGAGGCGGAGTTTGAACGTACATTGGCAAAGATCGACATCTCAACCCGTACCGAAGATTTGAATGCGTCAGGAGAGGTTATGAAATTTGATGGGTTCTTGAAAGTTTACATGGAATCCTTGGATGACGATCAAGACAACGCGATGGACGAAGATAGTGACAATGCTATTCTTCCACCGTTAGCCATTGGTATGCCATTGACTTTGAAAAACATGTCGGCAACGGAGCGCTTTACACGACCTCCAGCACGTTATACGGAAGCTGCTTTGGTGAAAAAATTGGAGGAATTGGGAATTGGCCGTCCTTCAACCTACGCCCCTACGATTTCAACTATTCAAAACCGCGGTTATGTTATAAAGGAAGAGCGTGAAGGTAAATCGCGCGATTACCGTGTACTGACATTAAAGGATGCCGAATTAACAGCGGTAACAAAAACCGAAATAACCGGTGCCGAAAAAGGAAAAATGTTTCCAACGGATATCGGTGTTGTGGTGAATGACTTTTTGGTTGAACACTTCAACGGTATTGTGGATTTTCATTTTACGGCCAACGTAGAAAAAGAATTTGACGATATTGCGCATGGACTGACCGAATGGACAAAAATGTTGCATGATTTCTATGGACCTTTTCATTCCGAAGTAGAAGATACTTTAGTAAATGCAGATCGTGCGAATAATGAGCGTGAGCTCGGTGTGGATCCAGTTTCCGGAAAGCCCGTTTCGGTTCGTATTGGTAAGTTCGGCCCATTGGTACAGATTGGTTCTCCCGACGATGAAGAAAAACCTCGTTTTGCGTCCTTGCGGAAGGGCCAAATGATCGAAACCATTACTTTTGAGGATGCCATGGAATTGTTCAAATTACCGAAAAAAGTCGGTTTATTTGAAGATAAAGAAATGACTGTCGCGGTTGGACGATTTGGACCTTATATACGTCACAATTCATCGTTTTACTCCTTACCAAAAGGTGTTGATCCTTTGGATGTAACAGAAGAAGAGGCGATACAGATTATCAAAGACAAACGTCAGAAAGATATCGAGAAAGTGATTCGGGTTTTTGATGAAAATCCAGATGCTCAAATCGAGCAGGGACGCTGGGGACCATTTATTCGATTTGGTAAGCAAAATCTGAAAATCCCTAAGGGAACCGAGATTGAAAAAATCACGTATGCGGATGTGCTGAAATGGGCTGAGGCGGATGCTCCGAAAGGAAAAGCGACCAAAGCAAAAACAACAGAAAAGAAAACTGTAGCAAAAAAAGCTACAGCAAAGAAGGCTCCAGCTAAAAAAACTACAAAGTCTAAATAAGGATGAAAGCAGATTTGCCTGAAAATATTGTCAAAGATATTATGATCGCCGTTGTTTTGGAAGGTGAGACGGTGGAGACAAAAAATTGGACTGTCTATGTGATCAATGACAAGAACATTGCCATTCAGAATGTGCTGATCAGCTCAAAAGGTTATGGCGAAAAGGATGGCCGACAAGTAACAACAACAACTTTGCGTCATTTTATTGGAAATATAGAAGCTAAATCTTTCGATCGTGTTGAAGCGATTGACGAACAGGTATTCGGGCTGACAAATGAATATTGGTTGAGTTTTTATATTGATAATATTATTTACGATAAAAAATATATCTTTTTACCCGAAAGCATTGTGGATGGTAACCTGACTAAGGTTCCTTTGGTCAATCGTCCCGGTGTAATCATAGGAGGAAACGAATAATGAGTGGACGTCACAATTTTATTATCGCCATAGATGGTTTTTCCTCCTGCGGTAAAAGTACCCTCGCAAAGGCCTTGGCAAAAAAACTGAAGTTTGCCTTTATTGACAGTGGAGCTATGTATAGGGCCGTCACACTCTATTTTATCCGGCATGAGATAGCGCTGGATGATCAAGAAGCGATCGAAAATGCACTGAAAGATATCCACATTGATTTTATCCCAAATGCAATAAAAACAGAAATTCATCTAAATGATGAGGATATCTCGGAAGAGATCCGTCAGATGTATATTTCTGATAAAGTCAGCGATGTGAGTGCAATCAAAGCTGTTCGGGTTGCTATGGTTGCCCAGCAGCAAAAATTGGGTAGCAGACGAAATATTATTATGGATGGCCGTGATATTGGTACTACTGTTTTTCCAGATGCTGATCTGAAAATTTTTATGACGGCAGACCCTAAAGTACGTGCCGCGAGGCGTTATCTGGAGTTGACGGAAAAAGGAGAGGACGTGACTTTAGAAGAAGTCGTGGAGAATCTTTCTACACGTGACCGTATCGACAGTACGCGTGCGGAAAGTCCATTACGGCAAGCCGAAGACGCTATTGTTTTGGACAATTCAAATCTGACACCAGAACAACAGCTTCATTTTGTTGAAGAAGAATATTTAAAAGCTAGGGCTGCAAAAGCACAATCATAAAACAAAAAGGAGGCCGACTATTTAGTCGGCCTCCTTTTTTTAGCTATTTTACACTATTGATCTGCTGCTGTTCCAATAGTTTTCCAACGTTGTTTTTCTCTCCGAATTCTGCTGTCTGCTCTTGAAAAGACTCCAGAAGAGCTTTGATAGCATCTGAATTATCTGCTGTACGCTGATAGATATCGGGAATTGTTTTTTCAATATTCTTATCGCCGAGTTCAATGTTATCAACTTCGATTTTGCCTATTTTTTCCAAAACAGCTTGTTGACTATTTCTGACATCTTCTAATTCTCTCGCTATTTTTTCCATCAATTGGAATTTCTTCAATTTATCCATATGAAATCGTTTTGGTTACTATAATAAGAACAAGATGCCTCGAAAGTTTGTTTTGTTTTTTTTAAAAATGCAAATAGAAGAGGAGTTTGTGGGAAGGAACTACAAAAAAGAAAAAGGCGGAACATGCCTGTCCCACCTTTCATAAGTCCTGTTATTTTGTTATTAATTTGTACGTCCCGGATACACTTGAAGAGCTTTCTCTAGGCAAACCAATGCTTTATTAAGATCATCTTGATTAAGCACATAGGCAAGGCGTACTTCATTTACACCAGCACCCTCCGTACTGTAAAAACCCGTAGCGGGAGCCATCATTACTGTTTCGTTATTGTAAGAGAACTCTTCCAACATCCATTGGCAGAATTTATCAGCATTGTCAATCGGTAGTTTGGCAACGACGTAAAATGCACCACCTGGGTTAGGAGAGTAAACTCCTTCAATGGCGTTAAGTCCTTTCACGAGGGTATCTCTTCTTGCTGTGTATTCTTTGGATACTGCTTCAAAGTAACTGTCTGGTGTATCAACAGCAGCCTCACCCGCAATTTGACCTTCCAGCGAAGGGCTTAAGCGAGCTTGCGCAAATTTCAGTGCAGTCTGATATAGCTCTTTATTTTTGGTAATGATACATCCAATACGCGCACCACAAGCAGAGTAACGTTTTGATACTGTATCAAAAATAACCACATTATTTTCGAGACCTTCTAAATGCATTGGTGAGATAAACTCTCTGCCATCGTAACAAAATTCACGGTAGGCCTCATCTGAGAAAAGGTAAAGATCATATTTTAGACAAAGTTCACGAAGAGCTTCGAGTTCTTCTCTGGAGTAAAGGTAACCCGTCGGGTTATTTGGATTACAGATGCAGATCGCTTTGGTTTTAGGGGTAATTACTTTTTCAAATTCAGCGATAGAAGGTAATGCAAATCCACTTTCAATATAGGACATGATTGGTTTGATTACAACATCAGAGGAACACGCAAAACCATTGTAATTTGCATAAAATGGCTCTGGAATGATAATCTCTTCTCCTTCATTTAAACAGGCTTGCATAGCGATCATAATCGCTTCTGAACCGCCATTCGTTACTAATATATCTGTTGGCTCAATATTATAATTTAGCTTATTATAATATTCTGCTAACTTATTTCGATAAGAGGCTGTACCTTCAGAAGGTGTATAGGCCCACACTTTGAACTGTATATTTTTCAAAGCATTAAGCATCACTTCAGGTGTTTGGATATCAGGTTGTCCGATATTGAGGTGGTATATCTTTTTACCTTCTTTTTTTGCTTGATCAGCATATGGCGTCAGCTTTCTAATAGGCGACGCAGGCATATTCAGCCCTTTTTCTGATATTACTGGCATTATAGTTTTTTTAAAATTAGTAGTGCAAAGCTAACCAAAATAAAACGAAAAAAGCCAC
>NZ_DKSP01000122.1:21982-27329 GCF_002472745.1 Sphingobacterium sp. UBA7253
GTGGCTTTTTTCGTTTTATTTACGAGCATTGTTATTCTACAATGCCCTTAATATATAGCGTTTTTACAGGAGTCTTGGTGTTCGACTGTACGGTGAAACTCTTTGTGAATGGAGCTTTTGCCGCCGCATTGTAAGTTACTTTGATCGTTCCGCTTTCGCCTGGTTTAATTGGTGTTTTCGTAAATTCTGCTACAGAACATCCGCAGGTAGGCACAACATTTGAAATGATAATTGGCTCACTGCCTGTGTTTGAAAACTTGAAATTATACGAAACGGGCGTACCGGCCGGAATTTTGCCAAAATCATGGGTTTCTTTTTCGAATTTAAATTCCCCTTGTCCTGTCTGCATCGAAGAAAAACCTATAAAGGAAATGATCACTGCTAAGATTGTTATATACTTTTTCATGCTTCTAAAATATTACTTTACGATTAAAATAGTACAACTGATATGCCAAATTTAATATTTATTGCCAATTTATTGTACATCTAACAACTTTATTACAGTTATATTATACCTTCTTTCAATAGATCCTGTATGTGGATAACACCAGCATAATTCCCTTTGTCGGAAACCAGTAGTTGTGTGATGTTATTTTCACGCATAATATGGAGAGCATTGGCTGCCAATTCATTTTTGTCGATGATTTTTGGTGATTTTCCCATGATATCGGCGGCAGTAATTGCCGCTAAATTGGTGTGTTTCTCCAGCATACGACGGATATCACCGTCTGTGATGATGCCGAGTATGCGGTCAGCAGCCAACACCGCTACAGCTCCCAGTCTAAACTGTGTTATGGTGATGATGATATCACTTACAGTGGCTTGCGGTTGGACACTAGGTTTGCCGTTCTGATCGGATAGATCGCCGACTCTTAAGTACAGTTTTTTTCCTAATGCTCCTCCCGGGTGGTATTTTGCAAAATCTTTATCCGTGAAATCGCGGCACTCTTGTAAAACGACAGCAAGCGCATCGCCCATGGCTAGCTGAGCAGTTGTACTTGAAGTCGGCGCAAGGTTGTTAGGACAAGCTTCTTTCTCAACGGTGGTATTTAAAATATAGTCTGCATTTTTAGCGAGATAGGATTCCGTATTTCCGACCAAAGCAACCAAAACATTCTTTGTCTGTTTTAAAAAGGGGACAAGTACTTTAATCTCAGGTGTATTACCACTTTTAGAGATCGCAATAATTAAATCATTTTGTTGGATAATACCAAGGTCTCCGTGGATAGCGTCAGCTGCATGCATAAAGATCGATGGTGTGCCTGTCGAATTTAGCGTTGCAACTATCTTTTGAGCGATAATGGCACTTTTGCCGATTCCAGTTACAATGACGCGGCCCTGTAAATTTAGAATACGATCGACAACGGTAACAAAATCATCATCAATATATTGAGCTAAAGCAGCTACCGCCTTGGCTTCTTCTTGAATAGCTTGAATAGCTATATTTTTTATTTCGTAGTTGTTTTTCACAAAAAATACTCTTACTTTTATGTATTAGAATAGATTGCAAAAATAGATTATTTTTCAAGATTATTTCTTCATTTATCTATCTTATTTTTGCCCAAGGCGCAATGGAAATAGAAAAATCACTTTTCGACAATTTACAAGATTTTTTTGGTTTTGATACTTTTAAAGGGGATCAAGAGGCAATTATAACTAGTATTCTTCAACGAAGAGATACTTTTGTAATAATGCCAACCGGAGGAGGAAAATCAATTTGCTACCAGCTTCCTGCTCTTATGAGTGAGGGAACTGCAATTGTTATTTCTCCGCTGATTGCTTTAATGAAAAACCAGGTAGATCAGCTTCGTGCATTCGGTGGCGAAGATAGTATCGCTCATTTTTTAAATTCATCATTGAATAAGAGCGAAATTACAAAGGTTAAGGATGATGTACTCGCCGGGAAGACCAAATTGCTGTATGTAGCTCCAGAATCCCTTGCCAAGCAAGATAATTTGGAATTCTTACATCAGATTACCGTGTCTTTCGTAGCGGTTGACGAAGCGCATTGTATTTCGGAATGGGGGCACGATTTCAGACCAGAATATCGTAAAATACGCCAGGTAATCAACGAAATAGGTGCCAATATCCCTGTTATCGCTCTTACGGCGACTGCTACTCCTAAAGTTCAGTCGGATATCCGTAAAAATTTACAGATGAATGATGCTGTTTTATTTAAATCATCATTTAATCGAAGCAATTTGTATTACGAGGTGCGGCCCAAAAAGGATGTTGTTAAGGAGATTGTTCGTTTTATCAAAACCAAATCGGGTAAGACCGGTATTGTCTATTGTTTGAGCCGTAAAAAGGTAGAAGAAATCAGTGAGGTTTTGAACCTAAATGGCATCAAAGCCTTACCTTACCATGCGGGATTGGACGCTAAAACAAGAGCTGATACACAGGATAAATTTTTGATGGAGGATGTGGAAGTGATTGTTGCTACCATCGCTTTCGGTATGGGAATAGACAAACCTGACGTTCGTTATGTCATTCACCATGATATTCCTAAATCCATGGAGGGTTACTATCAGGAAACTGGACGTGCTGGACGTGATGGGGGGGATGGTTATTGTTTGGCTTTTTACTCGGAAAAAGATGTTGAAAAGCTGACCAAGTTTATGAAAGATAAACCTGTGGCCGAACGCGAGATCGGTACACAGATCTTAAAAGAGGTTATTGATTATTCGGAGTCTGCAGTATGTCGTCGTAAACAAATTCTTCATTATTTTGGAGAAAATTTTGACGAGCAGGGCTGTAATAATATGTGCGACAACTGCCGCTCGGAGAAAGAATATTTTGAGGCCGAAGACTCCTTGAAAAATGTACTGGGTTTCATTCAGGAGCAGGGCGAGAAATTTGATGATCATCACGTGATCAACGTCATGATGGGTCAAAATAATCAACCCGTATCTTCCTATAAACATGATGAACATCGTCTTTTCGGAACGGGTAAAGAGAAAGGTGTTATTTATTGGAAATCTTTGCTGAGACAGGCTGCGCTTGACAACTTTATCGAAAAAGATATTGATCACTATGGCCTTTTAAAATTGACAGATATTGGCCGTCATTATCTAGATAACCCTTATCAACTAAAATTTGTTTTGAATCGTCCAATAGAAGGAGGAGATAGCACAAATTCGGAAGATACAGGCCACGGCACAGGAGCCTTAGATACCGTCTTGTTGGGAATGCTTAAAGACCTACGCAAGAAAATTGCAAAAGGGAAGTCATTGCCTCCATTTGTCATCTTTCAAGATCCTTCGCTGGAAGAAATGTGTACACATTATCCAATTGCCATCGATGAGTTGAAACAGATCCAGGGAGTAGGGAATGGTAAAGCGATTAAATTTGGCGCACCATTTATTGCCTTGATCAAAGACTACGTTGAGGAAAATGAAATCGATAGACCCGTGGATCTTGTCATTAAAAGTACAGCAAATAAATCGGCATTAAAGGTATCTATTATTCAAAATATCGATCGTAAAATAGCATTGGATGATATTGCTTCAGCTAAGGGGATAACTTATGAGGAAATATTGAAGGAAATAGAAACGATTGTAAATGCGGGCACAAAAATCAATATCAATTATTTTATTGACGAGATTATTGATGAGGATCGCCAGGATGAGGTATATGACTATTTTAAGACAGCGGAGACTGATTCAATTAATGATGCGCTTAAAGAACTTGGAGGGGATGATTACAGTTATGAAGATCTCCAATTGATGCGAATCAAATTTTTATCAGAGCTTGGCAATTAATATTTTTATAATTATATGATTAACAAATACATTCCCGAAATAAAGAATGGGACATCGCAGAATTTCTTTTTAATGGCGGGGCCGTGTGCAATTGAGGGAGAAGAAATCGCTTTGCGTATTGCTGAAAAGATTGTTACAATTACAGATAAACTTAATATTCCTTACATTTTCAAGGGATCCTACCGTAAAGCCAATCGGTCCCGCCTAGATTCATTTATGGGAATAGGTGATGAAAAGGCGCTGAAGATTTTAGAAAAAGTAGGGAAAACTTTTGGTGTACCGACGGTGACAGATATCCATGAGAGCCACGAGGCAGAAATGGCAGCTGCATACGTTGACGTTCTTCAAATTCCAGCATTTTTGTGCAGACAGACTGATTTATTGGTTGCGGCGGCAAAAACGAATAAGGTGGTCAATGTAAAAAAAGGTCAGTTTTTGAGTGCGGGATCTATGAAATTTGCAGTAGATAAGATCGTGGAATCAGGAAATGAAAAGGTTTTTTTAACTGATCGTGGCAATACATTCGGCTATCAGGATCTCATTGTAGATTATCGAGGGATTCCCGAAATGCGTGCTTTTAACGTCCCAACAGTGATGGACTGTACACATTCCTTGCAACAACCAAATCAGACTTCTGGCGTAACAGGAGGAAAACCAGCCTTAATTGAAACGATAGCGAAAGCAGCTATCGCCGTGGGAGCTGACGGTCTGTTTATAGAAACACATCCTGATCCGGCAAATGCGAAATCTGATGGCGCCAATATGTTACATTTGGATTTACTTGAAGGCTTGATGGAAAAACTGGTACGAGTTAGACAAGCTATTTTATAGTATAATAAATAAATCACAATAAAAAGGAGCCAATAGGCTCCTTTTTTATAATCAATTATATCAAACTTAAAGCTAAATTATTATATGTTATCAAAAGTTGCGTTGACAGCGTTTTTTCTGTTGTCTTTTTCTGCCATTAAAGCGCAGGAGAATTATAGTTGGTTTTCTCCACTAGAAGATAAACATGTGGAAGGTAGGTTGGAGAATCAGAAGCTTTCAGCCTTCAACAGACTTCCCGATGAATTGGAAAGTCAGGTACGTAAACCAGTATGGGAGCTAGGTAAGAATAGCGCAGGATTCTATATTGACTTTCAAACTTCTTCGCCTGAGATTACAGTTCAATACCAAGTTGCCGGAGGCTTAAATATGCCCCATATGCCAACAACAGGTGTTAGTGGGCTGGATCTTTATGCTTATGATACGGTAAAGAAAGAATGGAAGTGGGCTTATGGCAGTTATGATTTTTCGGATACTATTTCTTATACGTGGAAGAATATTGGGCGCAATGAAAAATTTAATTATCGCTTATATCTTCCGCTCTACAATACTGTTAAGTGGTTAAAGATTGGTGTGCCAAATACGGCTAAATTAACGTATACTCATACCACAGCAGCAAAGCCCATTGTTGTCTATGGAACCTCGATCGGACAGGGGGCCTGTACAAGCCGTCCTGGTTTGGCTTGGACCAGTCAGGTAGGAAGGGCATTTAATAACGAAGTGATCAATTTATGTTTCTCTGGAAATGGTCGACTTGA
>NZ_DKSP01000128.1:0-2730 GCF_002472745.1 Sphingobacterium sp. UBA7253
AGGCTTTTTTTATTCTTTTATATTTCCTAATTTCATACCAGTGAACCGTTTTTCTGCCGGGATAAAAGGTTCATCGCCTAGCATTTAGCCAATATTAATTAAAACCTATTATGAAATATTGTAGCAAAATTTTGCTCTTTATAGGTTGTTTTATTGGACTAACCTGTACGGCGCAAACAAATGAAAAAATCGATCTCCAAGATTTATTTGAAAGCTTATCGGATGAGCTTCCTGAGGATGCTGATTTGAGTGAATTCACTGAAAAGTGGTCTCATTATCTCAAACACCCGATCGATCTCAACAAAACTGATGGTAGAGAACTCACTGAATTACAATTTTTGAACCCTTTATTAATCGAGCACCTATTGGCCCATAGGACCATTTCAGGGAATTTTATCAACGTACTCGAACTACAGTCCATTGAAGGATTTAATGAGCGGATAGTCAGTTTGTTGTTACCCTTCGTAAGGGTAGGTCCGGGATCTCCCCTTGAAACCCTGAAATCGAGAAATTTTAAACAGGAATTTATAATACGGTACGCCCGGATACTCGAAAAAGCAAAGGGATACCGTATAGTCGATACGACGAAATCCCATTATCTTGGCGATGCTAATCGCTATGCTGTTAGGTATAGAGCCCAGTTAAACGATGGGTTTCATCTCGCAGTTAATATGGAGAAAGATGCGGGGGAACCATTTTTTAGAGACAGGCAAAAAATGGGATTTGATTTCTATAGCTTAAGTATATCAATAAAGTCTTTAGGCCGTTTCAAAAATATCGTGATCGGCGATTACGCGTTGCAATTTGGCCAGGGACTCAGTATGTGGAATGGTCTGAATTTTGGAAAAGGGGGATTGGTACAGCATACTGCAAGACAAGGGATCGGTGTAAAGTCATATACGTCATTAAATGAGGCTAATTTTATGCGTGGCATTGCAGGAACATTACAGATTAGGCACATTGAAATTACACCTTATTTCTCCTACCAATCCATAGATGGAAAAGTTAACCGTACAACTTCTCCGCCTACGATTTCAACGATCGCAAGCTCAGGCTTGCATCGGACTGCAACCGAACAGCAATACCGTCATGCCGCATCTCAACTGGCCTATGGATTGAATCTGTTGTGGCGCTATAAGCGGTTCAAAATGGGTGTTCATTTCAATCAGACACAATTAAATGTCTTTAAAACAAAAGGCAATGGTATACGGCAAAAGGCGGACTTTGAAGGTGATTTTTTGCGAAATATAAGTCTATATGGAAACTATACGATTCGGAATGCTTATTTATTTGGTGAGTATGCAAGCAGCATGGATGGCGGTTCAGCACTGTTAGCAGGATCTATGATAAGTTTGCATCCACGTTTATCATCGGTTGTATTGCTGCGGGACTATAAAAAGAATTTTCATACTTTTTATGGACAGGGATTTGGTGAATCGGATAACAGCTCCAACGAGCAGGGGGCTTATTTGGGACTAACGTATCAATTGGGTAGAAAATTGCTCTGGTCCAATTATGCGGATATATTTCGTTTCCCGGGAGCAAAGTATCAGGCTGATACGCTATCTACAGGCGCTGATTTTTTTAGCCAGCTGAGTTACATGTGGTACAAAAAAGGCCAACTTTCATTGCGCTATCGTAACCGATTTAAACAAGTTAATTACCAGGGAGAGGGACAAACCGAGCACGGGCTTGTAAATACCAGCAAACAGCAGTTCAGGGTAGAATTTCATTACCGCCTAAGTTCAATATGGACGATTCGCTCCCGTGTAGAAGCTAATTTATTCCAAAAAGAGTATCAGGAAAATAGTTTCGGTTATATGCTTTATCAAGATTTGCTCTGGAAGTCTAGCGCGGGAAAATTTCAGTCGAATATACGCGTTGCGTATTTCGATGCGGCAAGTTATGATAATCGGATCTATGCTTATGAGCAGGATGTATTATATGCATCTGGTTTTGGAATGTACAATACAAGGGGATGGAGAATGTATTTCAATCTGCAGTATCGGTTAAGCCGCCATCTTCAGGTATGGACCAAATATGCGGTCTATTATTATCCGGGGCGAGAGAGTATTGGGACTGGACTGGACCAAATTGAGGGTAATAGAAAGTCAGAGGTTAAGATACAGTTGCGGTGGCAGTTATGAAAGAGCTTAGTTTTATACAAAGATTAGAGCGGCTGCCTACTCTTAAGATAGCGATCCTATATATTGTGACGCTTCTTTTCGCCCCTAAATTACCTATGTCGTTCCACATTTTCCAATGCGTTCAGCAGCTATTGGTTGTGCTGGTTTTGATAACGTTTTGTTGTTATTTATTAAAGGGAAGAATCCGCCAGTATGGCTACATCTACGGGTATTATGTGTCTGTTGTATTATTTGGGATTTTCCAATTTTGGCGCGAAGCCCCTTTGGTTACAATCAGTCATTTCTCCCATATAGTGACCGATAGTTATGTAGTCAAAATTATTGAAGAGCCCAAGGTGAAGCGGGATATCATTCGTTTTTCGGCGGAAGTAGTAGGGGCTTACCAAAAAGGTGAATTTGTTGAAACTACAGGTCGACTGATGTTATCTTTAAAATCCAGCCAGAAGAACCCACTGCAGTTTGGTGATCTATTGTGGTTAAAAGGTCAAGTAAAGGAAATAGCTCCGCCATTCAATCCAATGGAATTTGACTATAGACAGTATTTGAAAAGACAGCATATCTATCATGAAATTTTCGCAGTCTT